>NZ_JAEFCE010000005.1:0-122901 GCF_016406055.1 Vibrio sp. IB15 | reverse complement strand
AAAGACTCGCTACCCAATTAATCGCAAAGCAGCTCCGCTTAAGTGAACTACATTGCGAATCTAGATTCGGGCTTTTCTATTCTAGCTAGATGCTAGATGCTAGATGCAGCGACTTGCGGAGTCTGTTTCTTGTCTAGCAGACCACTGAATCGAGTTAATACAGTAGCGAGTCAATGCGGTATTCTATAAATCATCCTCGGTATCTAAGCGTATCTCTGCGTTTATCGATTTTATTCAGCCTAGGTTAAACCTTTGATTCGCTTTTAGACGAAGTTAATCTTCCTATTTATTATTACTAATATGTAATAATTATTCTCAAAAATATGGGATTATCAAACTTGATGGTCACACCTATACTAGCCTCAACAAAACGAGAGAGCGATAACAAACAGGCTCAACGTTGACTGACTAATATAGGAAATATCACATGACTATCGAAATCAAACCTGGTCAAACTCATATCCAATCTAAAGCTATGGTTGCTTGGAAAGCTGGTGAGCCACTAAAGCGTGAAACGGTTGACGTTGAACTGCCAAAGGCTGGCGAAGTACTTGTTCGTATCGTTGCTACTGGTGTTTGTCACACTGACGCATTCACTCTTTCAGGTGACGATCCAGAAGGTATCTTCCCTTCTATCCTTGGTCACGAAGGTGGCGGTATCGTTGAAATGGTTGGCGAAGGCGTAACAAGCGTTGAAGTTGGCGACCACGTTATCCCACTTTACACAGCTGAGTGTGGCGAATGTAAGTTCTGTAAGTCTGGTAAAACTAACCTTTGCCAAGCGGTTCGCGAAACTCAAGGTAAAGGCCTAATGCCAGATGGCACAAGCCGTTTCTCTATCAACGGTGAGCCAATTTTCCACTACATGGGTTGTTCTACTTTCTCTGAGTACACGGTACTTCCAGAAATTTCACTAGCGAAAGTAAACAAAGAAGCACCTCTCGAGGAAGTTTGTCTTCTAGGTTGTGGCGTAACCACTGGTATGGGCGCAGTACTGAACACAGCTAAAGTTGAAAAAGGCGACACAGTTGCTGTATTCGGCCTAGGCGGTATCGGTCTTTCTGCAATCATCGGTGCTCGTATGGCGGGTGCAAGCAAAATCATCGGTGTTGATATCAACGAGAGCAAATTCGAGCTAGCAAAACAACTTGGCGCGACTGACTGCATCAACCCAATGAACTACGACAAGCCAATCCAAGACGTTATCGTTGAGATGACAGACGGTGGTGTTGATTACTCATTCGAATGTATCGGTAACGTAAACGTGATGCGTCAAGCTCTTGAGTGTTGTCACAAAGGCTGGGGTGAATCCGTTGTAATTGGTGTTGCAGGTGCAGGCCAAGAGATCTCAACTCGTCCATTCCAACTAGTAACAGGTCGTGTATGGCGTGGTTCTGCTTTCGGTGGTGTTAAAGGCCGCTCTGAGCTTCCAGAAATCGTAAACCGTTACATGGCGGGTGAGTTCGGACTACAAGAGTTCATCACTCACACTATGGGCCTTGAAGATGTAAACGAAGCATTCGAACTAATGCACAAAGGTGAATCTATCCGTACTGTTCTACACATGGATAAATAGCCTTAAATCTTAAACCTCATTTGGTTTTCTTAAAGTCCGTTAGATCAAATCTAGCGGACTTTATTTTTTCCTAGGCATGCTTTACCAAGGAATATTTTTATTAAAGGTTGTTCCCTTTAATAAAGGTATCTGAATTGTCCTACAGGGTTACTGGAATTGTCCTTATGTTGACTAAACTTCGCCACTCTTTACCTCTACAGTTAATGTTAGCTGCTTTGCTTGCATGGCTTTTTGCACAACTTATTTCTTCAACCTCTGGTATTACCCAAACGGGGTGGTATCAGTTCTTAATGCTTGGCAAAACTACCTATATCGGCTTGCTAAAAATGGTCGTTGGCTTAGTGGTTTTATTCTCGCTATTGCAAGGTATAACAAGCATTGGTTCGATAACTCGATTGAAGCAAATTGGTCGCAATACGGTGCTTTTCTATAGCTTCACGACGCTGATAGCCATCTCTTTGGGCTTGGGTGCTTCACTACTGTTGCCTGCTTGGGAGCCTTTAACCAGCGTTGCTGCGATTGGAGACGATGTTCAGCTTATAAGCGAAGATGCGGCAGGAGGAGCTGCGATTGCCAGCAAGCTGTTTAGCATGGCATTAGTGAACCCGGTAGCGGCATTAACCAATGGTAACTTGCTCGCGATTGTTGTGTTCTCATTCATGTTGGGTATTGCTCTGCTTTCTTCATTGCCAGAAAAACACCCGATCTTTGAGGTGCTTAATGGCTTGAATAAGAGCATCAATACCATTGTTGGTTGGATAATTCGTTTAGCTCCACTAGCGGTTTTCGCCATTGTCTTTGATTTTACCGTTCGTGGCGGTGAGTCACTGTTTGAGCAATTGGCACTGTTTGCTTTGCTCGTGTTTGTGCTGACTTTGATTCACGGAGCGATTGTCTTGCCGACTATTGCGAAGGTGATGACTGGGATTCGTCTTAGCACACTATTCAAAGGTATCTCGGCACCGATGGCGATGGCGTTCGCAACGTCATCAAGCTCTGCTACTTTGCCACTTGCGATGCAGAGCGCAGAAGAAAAGCTCGGCGTATCGCAAAGTACAAGTAGCATGGTGTTACCACTTGGCGCAGTGATGAACATGGATGGGACGGCACTTTTTGAAGGTGTTGCGGCAATCTTCTTGGCTCAATTGTTTGGTGTGGACCTCACGACTTCTGGCTTGGTGATGATCTTCATTATGGCGATGGTCTCTTCTGTCGGGGCTCCGGGTATGCCATCTGGATCTATGTCTGGCATGCAGCTGGTGTTATTGGCCGCAGGTATACCACTGGAAGCGATCGCGATTCTGCTGATTATTGAACGTCCGTTAGATACATTTCGTACGGCAGTTAATGTAGAAGGTGACATGATTGCTGCACTGGTCGTGGATAAATGGCAGAAGCAACAAAAGACAGTGCTTGAACCAACACTGGGCGAATCTGTAGCTTAGAGAATACCAAGTTCAATGAAAAAGCCCGTTCAGGTGTTCTGAACGGGCTTTTTGTTGTTTGTTAATGTGTTCAGTCAGCGACTAACCGATTTTCGTCATTTCATTGAGAGTGAATGACGCCACACAACCTTCGGTTGCAGCCATGTACTCAGCGAGATGAGTATTCCCCATGTGCGCTTGCCACAGTTCGCGTGATGTCCAGTTTTCGTAGAAAGTGAAATGCGCAGGTTTTTCGTTGTCTTGGTGTAGGTCGTAGTTGATGCAACCTTCTTCTGCACGAGTGGTATCAATTAGCTTTAGCAGTTCTGCTTTAACCACTTCAACTTTGTCTTCGTTAGCGACGATGTTTACGATGATAGTCAGTTGAGTCATGTTTGTTACCTATATTATTTGATTCACCAAAGCGGTGCTGTTCACTGAGTTGCTCTTTATTGGATGAGCAATCATCAGTGCCGATGAACAAAGAATAGTAAGAAGGCTCATGATGATAAACCGCGCTCCGTTAGAATTATTATCAAAAATTAATTGATAATAAAGGAGCTATTAGGTGTTGATTAACAAAGGTAATTGAACTTTAAAACCCGCCCGCCCAGGCATCGAAGTCATCAATATTGTCGAGTTCTTGCTGGCTTCTTGGGGCTGGGTAATAAGGCAGGGCTAATCTCACAACTGAAGGTAATAGCTCCCATTCTGGCGTCATCTTAAGGCGCTTCAATTCATCATTGAGACGAACAAACATATAGTAGCTGTCGCTGTGGGTATTGGCGTAGCTTACGATTGTGGCGATATCACAAGAAGGTAGTTTTACATCTCGGCCAAGTGGGTAGAGCTGATGAAGCGCAAAGCTTACTTTTGGATCTTGTAATTTGCCTTGTTTAAAGCGCTCTAGGCCAATAGCGGTTGAGGTCGTGTGAGGCTTCCAGCCTGTGAGGAACAAGCCACTCAAACTATCTTGGAACGGCTTACCTTTTCGATTACCTTCATTGCTAATGAATTGAACCGTCAGTTTGTCTCCTGATTCTTCCAGAATTTCTAAAAAACTGTTCACCAGTGCGATCGACTAAAAGCTTCATAAGACATAAATACCATTAAGAATGAGATACGATAAATGGTACTACTTTTGGGTAGGATTGTGTAGGAGCGATCAACCCGTTCTTGCAAGTGCCGTGTCAAGATTGCCGTACTTATCATGATTGTACTGAGAACGAATACGCCGAGAGCAATTAGCCCTCGGCGCATTTATGAATTGGCTGTTAAAACCTGTGGCTTACTTAATACGGAATTAGCTTAACTCTTCCTCAACGTATTGAAGACAAAATGACTGAGCATGATCATCAATGTTGACTTGCTCGTTACCTCTCAACTCAAGGTACAGTGTGACTGCTTGTTTGAGTGCCGGGATCAATGCGTCACGTTCTGGCATCGCGACGGTTTTTACGAGTGCTTGCGCAAACTTAGGCAGTCGTTCTTCAATTTTCCTCACACCAGACGGCGTGAGCCCAGCTTGCTTTAGCGCCAGCGGAGATAGAACGTTTTGACGAATGAAAGAGAGAGACTCAACTGTTTCGAAGTATTCGCCACGAGCTATCTTGGTTGCGGCATAGTGCGTCCAAATCCAAAAACGATCTTCAATCCATTGCGGGTCTGGTTGTGGGTAGCGTGGTTCCGCGCTGCTGAACACATCGGTTAATAAGCTATTTCGTTCCCATAACACTTGGTTGTTATCAACTCGAACTGCTGCGTCTGGTAGCGAGACAAATTTGAAATCAACGTGAACAGGCTCTGGGCCAAATACCGACACAATTAAACGTGGCTCACCAACGTGTTCACCCGTGAAGGCAGCGACTTTACCGCCAATGCTATCAAGAATGTTGAACCGTTCTTGCATTACGCTTTCATAGTCGGCTGGGTTAACCGCGATAACAAAATCTAAGTCGCTGTATTTGTCCATCGAGTTAGCGCCAAAGGAGCCACTTGCGGCGATGCCACATATACGAGGATCTTGAGACAAGACATCAACCACTTTGATGAGAAGTGCTTTGTGAGGTGCTGGAAGAGTGCTTGGGTAGTTCATATTTTACCTATCTTAAAAAGTTAGAACTGCAATGCAGCTAGTGCGGCAAAATCAACGCAGCATTATAGAGTGTCAATGTTGGCTTAGCTTGTCAATGATTAGCTTGTGAGCAGAATTAGGAACGGCTTCGAGGAGAGAGCTGGGTTGCAGACTTTAGGTTTCTTAAGTAAAGGAGGCATGATGAGCCAACTCGATTTTGGCTCATCAACATCGATCATTAAGTGGCTTAACGCTTACGTAAATAGTGAGTAGTTACGATCTCATCGAGGTAAGTCGTGACACTTTTTAGCGTAAAGTCGAGAGGAGAGACTAAGTCACCAAATAGCGGAGCACCACCACCAAGAACGACAGGGATCGTCGAGATAATCAGTTCATCAACCAGGTCTTCTTTCAGGAAGTTTTGAATGGTCACACCGCCATCAATATACAGATTGTTAAGGCCTTTGCTGTTTAGATCTTCGATGATCTGAGTGAGTTCGCCCTTTATCAAGAACACTTTACCTTCAAGCTCTTTAGGCACTTCAGTCAACGTGTTACTCAAAACATAAACCGGTTTTGTGTAAGGCCAATCAATACCGAAGCTCAGCACCATATCCATGGTGTTTCGGCCCATTACCAAAGCATCGATACGATCGATATGGGCGTTGTACCCCATGTCATCACCCTCTGGATTTGGGATGGCTTGTAACCATTCTAGACCACCGTTTTTGTCTGCAATGTAACCATCAAGACTCGTACCGATAAAGACAATATTTGACATTGTTAACTCCGAAATTGAACAGGAACTTGGCATTTACGCTGTATTAAATTAAAATATTCTACAGTGTAGAAATTTAGTTTAAGAGGTGGTGTTATGACTGTCAAAGATCAAAAGCGAGGTCGACCAAAGAGTGGATCAAGTCAACTGAGTGCAGAAAAGATCTTAGATACGGCAAAGAGCATGATGCGTGAAGGCGGTAAAGTTCCGAGTATCAGAGGATTAGCCACAGAGCTCGGTGTCGATGCGATGGCGATATACCATTACTTCAAAAACAAAAATGATCTATTGGAGTCGATCACTGTCTCATTGGTAGGTGCAGTGGCACAGCCTGAGCAAAACCAAGTGTGGCAAGAGAACTTGTATCAGCTTAGCGTGAGCTATCTTTCAGTGTTGAATGACTATCGCGGGCTACTAGAAACTTTGCTGACGATGAAATCGCTTGGGCCCGTTGAAGTCTTTAGTGAGCGCTTTGAAGCGGTAGTGAATCCGTTGAATCTTACATCAGAGCAATCCGAAGATGCTCTTCATTTGCTAGTTGACTACTTGCATGGCTATGCGCTTGCATTGAACTGTAACCCGGATAGAACTGAGATTACGGTTGAGATGGTGAGAAAGCCTTTAGGCCTTTATTGCTTGGGTATCGAACAACTGAAAACGTCATGACCTTGTAGTCACTATCGATGCCTGAATAGGTGAATTCGATACTGTGTTCCTCACGATGAAGTCGCTAAGTTTTATTTATACTGGATAATTACCTATAAATTTCTGGATTTAGCAGTAATAATCAATGAATAACCTCGAACAACTTGGTCGTTGAAAAGTTGTCGAGGCTAATTCAAAGACCTCACCGTGAAAAGGAAGTCAAACACATGCCTGTGCTCCAACGCATCAGCTTAACCTTATTACTCGTCGCCGCACTCGGCGGCTGTTCTTCATTACCCGAAGGCATCGATCACCCGGCAGAACCGTACACCTCTTATGGACCAAGCGCTTTATCGGTTTTGGCGGATGAATATCAACCCGAATCAGAGCAGGCGACGACTGCCGTTCGTTTACAAGAATCCGGTTGGGATGCATTGGCTCAGCGCTTGGCACTAGTTGAAAGCGCAGAGCACACCATCGATATTCAATACTACATCTGGAACTCGGATGAATCGGGTAAGTATCTTGCTAGTCGCCTGCTAGCTGCTGCTGATCGTGGCGTTAAGGTTCGCGTGATGCTGGATGACATCAACCTCAATGAGCGTGAAGGGCTACTGTCGGCACTCGATGCTCACCCGAATGTTGAGATTCGAATCTTCAACCCAACACCAACGCGACGTGGTTTCAGTAAGTGGTTGAGCTTCCTTGGTGATTTCTCACGTTTAAACCGTCGTATGCACAATAAATCCTTCACTGTCGATGGTACTTTATCTGTGGTGGGGGGACGCAATATTGGTGATGAATACTTCGACCTTTCTGACGAGATCAACTTCCGAGATCGTGATGTATTGGTGATGGGTACCGTCGTTACCACTATCCAAACCAGCTTTATTGAGTATTGGGACAGCCGTTGGTCTTACCCTGTCGCTATGTTGGGTGACGAAGAGCAACCGGATCTTTCAAAGATTGACGACATAACCGTTCCGCAATACAAAAACTACCCGGAGTTACCATTAAATCGTGAATCGGCAGATAGCTTGCTGAAAAAGACTCTTGATGAGATGACTTGGGTGAATGCTCGTTTCGCTTACGACCGCCCTGTACCTGTCGATTCAGACAATACTGATGAACCAAAAGCAACGGCAGTTCTGTTAGGACAACTAGCCAGTGAATCTAAACAAGAGATCTTGCTTGAGTCGGCTTACTTGGTATTTGATGATGGCCAATTAGAAGAGTGGCAAACGTTGAATAACGAAGGCGTTGAGATAAACGCATTGACCAACTCAATGGCGTCAAATGACTTGGTTACTAACCACTCTGCTTACGCGGGCAGACGCTACGATATGTTAGAGCATGGCATCGACCTGTTTGAGCTAAAACCAGATTCCAAGTTGTGTGAAGCATCTACCCAAGACGTATCAAAATGTGCACCTGAGACAGCTTACGGTCTGCATGCTAAATCAGTGGTATTTGACCGCAGGATTGCGAGTATTGGCTCGTTTAACTTCAACCTACGTTCAACCTACCTAAACACGGAATCGGTGTTAATCATCGAAAACAAAGCGATTGCTGAAACGCTAGCTGAAACTATCGAACAGGCGATGAGCGAAGATAACAGTTGGCGTTTGGAGCTAGAAGATGGTGATGTGTATTGGTACTCAGGTGAGCAAAGTTGGGACAGCGAACCAGAAACCGGCAAGTGGGAGCGCATGCAATCAGGCTTCCTACAGCTTCTTCCGATAGAGAAATATCTATAAGAAAATCAGAACTATAGAGAAGAAAAATGTCAGCGTGTAATGCGCTGACATTTTTGTTTGTGGTGATTGAAACTGAGCTTTTTTATCTGAGCTAGGTCTTGAACGCTACCTCTTAGTCAGTTGCTTACTGTTCAAGTACGGCAGAATATGAGGACGAGATTCACCAGAGAGTTTCTGTGTGATCTGCTGTGACCAACTGCTTTGCTTCTGGTTACTAGAGCGGTTGGCGTAGTAGCTCTGCATTGAATCGTCGTAGCTAGCGATCTCATCTAGGCTCAATGGTTGGTATTGGTTTTCGTGTATCACCACATGAGCTGGAAGGCGAGGCTTCACCTCCGGTTGCTGTGCCGGGTGACCTAAGCACATCCCGAACAACACGGCGGTGTGTTGTGGTAGTTCTAACAGTTCATCGACTTGTTGTGCGCTGTTACGCAGGCCACCAATGTACACGCCACCTAATCCCAACGACTCCGCAGCTAACATGCAGTTCTGCGCCATAATGCCAGAATCGACGGCGCCAATCAGAGTTAGCTCGGTAAAGTCGGTTTTTACCTCAGGGTTAATCTGAGCGTGGCGTTGATAGTCGATACAGAACACCAAAAACTCAGCGGCACTTTCAACATAAGGCTGATTGCCAGCGTATTCTGCTAGCAGTTTGCGCTTCTCTTTGTTTGTCACTCTCACGATAGAAACAGCCTGCAGTAAGCTCGATGACGAAGCCGCGAGACCAGCCTGAATAATCACATCTAGTTGCGCTTTTTCAATCGGTTGATTTGTATATTGACGAATGGAGCGGTGCCCCAGAATAGTTTCAATCGTGCTGTTCATAACTCTCAGACTGTCCTTGTTTTTATTATGCATTACAAATCACCATAACGACATTTTTTAGTGGGGTAAACCTCTAACTCCGTAACGCATTTGTTTTTGAACTTGGAGCTTTTTTGCGTCCAAAGACTGGCTGTATATGTGTCGATTATAATGCACATACGCGGGCGACCGCTATGTGGGCATATTTTCATGTGCCAGTTGAGCAATTCCCTCTGGCCTTTGTTGATATCGCTAGCTGTAGTGAAAAATGAACGCTTCAATAGAGCAAGCGCCGCACAGATTCAATAGTAACACATTGATATGTCGTCAAAGTATTTAGCTTTTATGTAGACACTGATATTTCTAAGAGTGGGTTACGAGTCATTTTCTTCTTTTAGAAATCCCCAAGTCGAGTGAATTAGAACTCTGCATCACATTTATTATAAATTAGTAGATATACCAATACACATTTATTTATCTTGTGAATAGAATCTCGTTCTAGCGTTATTTTGACTATGTAATTGAATGAGAATTAAAATGAATTTGAAATCTATTTTTTTGGCTTGTCTGTCAGCAACGGCTCTTTCTGGTTGTTTGAGTGTTCCAATTGAAGAGTTACAACCAACAGCAGATCAAGAAACAATTGATACCGCTATTGAACACCTAAGCGATATAAAAGGAATGACGATTACAGAAAATGGTGTGATCTATTACGTTGAGTCACTGCCGGGAAATTCTCGATGGTCAACTGCACACATTTCGGAGTTGAGCTACCGTTATTCTTGCCAAGACCTTCGTTGGTTTGTTGATAGAGGCATGATCGTGAGAATGAGATTCCAAGGTAACAGTGGCACGACCCAAGATTATGACCTTGAGCGCTGTGAGACGGAAATTCCAACGGACTTATATGAATCTAAACAGTAGGCTACTAATTATTTCACATTGAGATAAAGCTTCGCTATTTATCAATAGCACATTAATACCCTTTCCTTCTGATGAGGGTATTTTATTTAAAATCTAACAACTGATTCGACTATATTGTGGATTATCAACGAATGCTGACGCTGATACGCTTTGGTGTATTCGAGCACGCTCTGTGCTTGTAGACTCGAGAGACCAATATGAAATATGAGGGAAAAGTATATCGTTACTGAGACAATTCAATTTAACACCCTCGATTTTGTAGGGGGATGTTGTAAATTTGTGAGTCTAAATTGTCTATATTCTATGCTGTGTACTGGATCTCATTTGTTATTTGAGTCCCTTGCTAAGCTTAATAATTAACATGTAATACCAATCACTTTAATCAACTGAAGAGGTTTCTATGCTAGGTGAAAATCACTCTCTTGTTCACGAATTTCCTGAAATGAAAGACAAAATTGCTGAGCTTGCTAAAACTGATGATGGCTTTGCAACAGACATGAAGACATACGACAACCTTGATAAAGAGATTCGTAAACTTGAGCTGAAAGATTCACCCATTGATGATGGCTCAATGCACCAACTTAAGCACGACCGTTCTGTGCTGAAAGATGCGTTATATGCTCGCTTGAACAGTTAATGGACGACAGCTTTTAGATATCGACAATAAAAACTCTTTCGGGAGTTTTTTTGTTTGTAAGAGATGGCGCTTGCTTAAGTAATTGGGTGTGGTTTGATTACCTAGTAATAAAAAAGCTTAGCGCGGGGGACGCTAAGCTTGGTTATTAATCAGGTTTTTGGACTGTGCTTGTTGGCAGGTATTAGCCTACCTGAGAAAAGCTTACCACTTTACGTTGTAACTTCTCTTTTAAGTAGTCAGACAATGCTTGTTGCTCAGATTCGCTCATGTACAAGCCAAGCTTGGTTCTGCGCCATAAGATGTCTTCTTCTGTCATTGCCATCTCTTGGTTGATCAAGTAATCAATCTCAGCTTGGTAAACACCGTGTGCTTCGCTTGAGAACTGAATACCAAGATCCGATTCACACGTAGCGCCTTCAAGTAGATGCCATGTGTAAGTACCAAATTGGGTCACGTAACGAAGCAGCAGTGCTTCTGATGCCCAAGGGTATTTCGTGTGCATCATTGTGGCAAGCTGTTCGCGGCTGCAGCTGAAGTTACCACCCGGTAGCGTGTCGTTAGCTGTCCAAGGTGCCCCCATATGTTTCAGGTAAGGTTCTAGCTTGTTTACAGCTGCTTCACCAAGCTTACGATAAGTGGTTAGTTTGCCACCGAAAATAGAAAGCAGTGGCGCTTGGTCAAACTCAGCATCTAATTCTAATGTGTAGTCACGGGTTATTGCTTGTGGTGAGTCAGATTCATCATCGCAAAGCGGTCTCACGCCACTGAAATTCCACACTACATCGTCACGCTCTAGTTGCTTAACAAAATGCTGGTTTACAATATCAATTAAGTAATCAACTTCTACATCGTCGATAGCTACTTCGCGGGGATCGCCTTTGTATTCAAGATCGGTTGTACCGATGAGTGAGAACTTATCTAAGTAAGGGATCATGAACACGATGCGGTTATCTTTATTTTGTAGAATGTATGATTGTGGTTCGTCATGAACACGCGGGACCACAATGTGTGAGCCTTTGATTAGGCGAATATTCCGCGGTGATGTTTGCTCCAAACCATCATCAAAGAACTGTTTCACCCAAGGGCCAGCTGCGTTGACCAACGCTTTCGCTTTGCGCTCAAAACGTTGGTTTGTCATCACATCAAGAATAGTTACATGCCAAATGTCGCCTTCACGGTGTGCTTTTTCGACTCGGCAGTAGTTGCGTACTTCTGCGTTGTTTTCTTTCGCTGCCAACACGTTCAGTAATACCATACGCGCATCATCTACCCAGCAGTCTGAGTATTCGAAACCTGTTTTCATTTCTGGTTTCAGCAAACCTGATTGAGCCAAGTTCACCGTTTTACTTCCAGGAAGAGTCGTACGTTTGCCCAAGTTGTCGTAAAGGAACAAGCCACAGCGAATCATCCAAGCTGGACGTAAAAATGGACGGTGCGGTAAACGGAAACGCATTGGTTGTGCAACATGAGGTGCTTTTCTCAGCAACACTTCACGTTCTGCGAGTGCTTCTGAAACTAAACGAAACTCGTAATGTTCAAGGTAACGTAAGCCACCGTGGATTAGCTTTGAACTTGCAGAAGACGTCGCAGAGGCGAAATCATTTGCTTCGTATAAACCAACGTTTAGACCACGACCAGCAGCATCTGCCGCGATACCCGCACCATTGATGCCGCCGCCAATAACGATTAAGTCTAGAGTTGAAGATGTACTATTGTTTGAATTAGTTTGTTGAGCACTCATGGTTTTGACCTCTTTCTGAGCGAACGAGCATTTTAGAACATAGTTTAATCCTATATTAACTTTCGTTTTCGGTCATTTGTTATTTTCGTTTATGCGCGTTTTATGTGATTTGCACATAAAAAAACCTTCGCTTATGACAGCGAAGGTTCCAAATAACTCTGATTCGAGCATAGAAGTGATACTGTTCATGTTCAAGTACGACTTTCTAAGTAACAAAAGAGCCCATTATCGACAGGGTGATCTATCAACAGTGGACTCTTCTAATGAACATGATTTCTGAGCGTTTTTTTATTCGCCCGAGGCTAGTGGTTGAGAAGCAGTCTCGATCACTTCTAGTGGGACCGATGAATCCTTGAGGATGTTCAGGATCTCTTCTGGTGGTTGTTTATTCGTGAATACCATGTGTGCTTGAGAGATGTTACCCAGCTTCACCATTGCGTTACGACCAAACTTACTGTGGTCGACCGCCAAGAAGATGCTGCGGCTGTTTTCGATGATGGCTTGCTTCACTCGAACTTCATGGTAGTCAAAATCGAGTAGTGAGCCGTCAAAGTCGATACCGCTGATCCCTAGAATGCCGAAGTCGAGGCGGAACTGTTTCACGAAATCGAGTGTTGCTTCACCCACGATACCACCATCACGGTTTCTTACTTCACCACCTGCCAAGATAACCTTTATCTCTGGGTTTGGTAGCAGGATACTGGCAACGTTGATGTTGTTAGTCACGACTCTGAGTTGTTTGTGGTTTTTGTTCAGCGCGCGTGCCACGGATTCTGGTGTGGTGCCGATATCAACGAACAAGGTTGCACCATCTGGAATGTGTTTTACCAGCTCGTCGGCAATCACATCTTTTTCATTGAAGTTAAGCGCTTTACGCGTGTTGTAAGAGGTGTTTTCTGAGCTAAGAGGAATAGTAGCACCACCATGATAGCGACGGATTTTATTGCTATCAGCCAGCTCATTGAGATCTCGTCTGATGGTTTGTGGGCTAACATCGAACTTCTCTACGAGCTCTTCGGTGCTCACATATCCTTGTGTTTTTACCAGGTCTACAATCTGCTGGTGTCTTGGAATTTGCTTCACTTAACTTACCACTCCCTGCGCGCTGCAATACTTTAGCGCACCTAATTCTAAATATTACCTCGCGCTATTGTGCTCGAATTGATACTCAGAGAGAAGTAATGATGGTAAGGAATTATGTCTAAACCGCAAAAACGTTGATCAAAACATGAAAAAAAGGCCCCAAACGCAAAAAAGAGCACAAAATAGTGCTCTTTTTAGTTTCGTTTACTGAGTAACGAACAATTCAATCGAAAAGAGAGTGATTATTCGAACGCTCGATTTTACTCTTCGTCGTCATCGTGCAGTTCAGACCAAACTTGTGCACACTTGATAGCACGTTTCCAACCTTTGTAACGGCGGTTACGTTTCTCTTCATCGTGGTGTGGCAAGAAAGTACGGTCTAGTACTGCTTTGTCTTGAAGCTCATCGATGCTGTCCCAGAAACCAACCGCTAGACCAGCAAGGTACGCTGCACCTAGAGCCGTTACTTCAGTCACTTCAGGACGGTGAACTTCTGTATCTAGCACGTCTGATTGGAATTGCATTAGGAAGTTGTTCGCTACAGCGCCGCCATCAACACGTAGGTTTGCTAGCTTGATGCCAGAGTCCGCTTGCATCGCATCCAGTACGTCACGAGTTTGGTAAGCAATGCCTTCCAGTGTTGCACGGATGATGTGGTTAGAGTTAACGCCACGAGTTAGGCCAACAATCGTACCACGAGCGTAAGCATCCCAGTATGGTGCCCCTAGACCAGTAAATGCAGGAACTACGTAAACACCGTTTGACGTATCAACTTTAGTTGCGAAGTACTCAGAGTCTTCTGCGCCAGCCAGTAGCTTCATTTCATCACGTAGCCATTGGATAGATGCGCCACCCATGAATACTGCACCTTCAAGTGCGTAAGCTGGTTCGCCTTTAGGGCCACACGCTAATGTTGTTAATAGACCGTTCTTCGATGTTACTTTCTCTTGGCCTGTGTTCATCAGTAGGAAACAGCCCGTGCCGTACGTGTTTTTCGCTTGGCCAGCTTCAACACACATTTGACCGTAAAGCGCTGCTTGTTGGTCACCCGCAATACCAGCGATTGGAATACGAGTACCGCCTTTACCACCAAGGTTCGTTTGGCCGTAAACTTCAGAAGAGCGTTTCACTTCAGGCATCATTGATGCTGGGATACCCATCTCGTCTAGTAGCTTGCTGTCCCAGCATAGGTCGTTAATGTTAAACAACATAGTACGTGATGCGTTAGTGTAATCCGTAACGTGTACACGGCCTTGAGTCATCTTCCAAACCAACCAAGTATCAACTGTACCGAACAGTAACTTACCTGCTTCAGCGTCTTCGCGAGCACCTTCAACGTTGTCTAGAATCCATTTTACTTTTGTACCTGAGAAATACGGGTCAAGGACTAAACCTGTATTGTCACGCACGTAGTCTTCTAGGCCACGTTCTTTAAGTTCTTCACAAATTTCTGCAGTACGACGACATTGCCATACGATGGCGTTGTATACCGGCTTGCCTGTCTCTTTGTTCCAAACGATGGTGGTTTCACGTTGGTTAGTGATACCGATACCCGCTAGCTCGTCACTGCGAATGCCTGCTTTAGCTAGAGCTTCAACCAATGTAGAGCTTTGAGTCGCCCAGATTTCCATTGGATCATGCTCAACCCAGCCAGCCTTTGGATAAATTTGAGTAAATTCTCGTTGAGAAGAGCTTACGATGTTTGCATCTTGATCGAGGATTACAGCGCGAGAGCTTGTAGTGCCTTGGTCTAGGGCAACAATGTATTTTTGCTCGGTCATGGTAAGAATCCTTTTTGTTCCGTTATTTATATTTTAGTAAATGTAAGGTCGCTTGGGGTTAAGCTTGAGCTTGTTCAGCTTCTTCTTCTGTTTCACATTGGTTTGGAATTGTGCAGCCATGGCCTTCCACTGGTAGGTGAGCACCGATAACACGTGGGTACAACCAACCACCAAAACACGCACCAGCAATAGGAGCAAGAATTGGAACGATGAAGTAAGGAATATCACGAGCACCGGTTAATGCAAAATCCCAACCTGCAAAGTAAGCGAAAAGTTTTGGTCCGAAGTCACGTGCTGGGTTCATAGCAAAGCCAGTTAGTGGACCTAGAGAGCCACCAATTACCGCAATAAGGATACCGATCAGTAGAGGGTTCATTGCGCCACGTGATGCGCCATTGTTCTCGTCGCCCAGTGCCAGAATGGCAAACATCAATACAGCAGTAATCACGAATTCCACAGCAAAAGCGCCGAAGAAAGAGAGTGAAGCATGTGGGTAAGTCGAGAAGATACCAGCAGTTGATAGTGCGTCTTGGCTGCTACGAACAAAGTTATGAGCAATTTCGTAATCGGTGAACAAGTTGCTGTATAGGCTGTAAACCAAAGCTGCAGAGCAGAAGGCACCAAGTAATTGAGAGATGATGTAAGGCACAACTTTCGCCTTATCAAATCCATGGAACATGGCTAACGCAATAGTTACTGCAGGGTTTATGTGTGCGCCAGAAACGCCAGCTGTACAGTAAATTGCGATTGATACGCCGAAGCCCCAGATGATACTAACTTCCCATTGTCCGAATGTTGCACCTGTTAATACCAGTGCAGCCACACAGCCAACGCCAAAGAAGATGAGCAGACCAGTACCGATAAATTCGGCGAGGCATTGCCCAAATAAAGAAGGTTGTTTGTTTGTTGTCATGTTCGAGTCCTTGTTATTTTTGCTTATCTAGCACGCGTATTGTGCATAAATTTGCGAACTCGAAAATAAACGAGCATTAAAAGTGAGCGTTTGAGCATAAAATTGTTAATTAAACTGGCTTGAAATGTTAAACCGAACACTTTTGCTCGAAAAAGAAGCTTGTATGGACGCTATTGCGCGAATGTATGTCCTGTGAGGTCGCTAAAAGTACCTGTATGTAAGCAGATGCACAACTGGTACGAGGAGTTGATGGCTGGATTTGTGATGCTGATTCGCGAGTGGTGGTTTATTAAACTTGGATCTTGTGGACCTATCCTAGTTCTCAAATGTTGGAAAAGCTTTAACAAACAATGATGTACTTAAGCTATGACAAAAAATGCCAGATCCATACTGAATCTGGCAATTCGTTTTGTTTATCACTCAGTGATGATATTTGAGCGAATTGGTGACTTAGTTGAGAGCGCTAACTTTTCCTTGTGTAACAAGGTAGTCTCTTACTGAATCGTACGCCCAGTTAAATCCGATAGCGTAGAGTACAAAGAAAATGACTAGGCCAATGTCCATAATCAATACGGTCAGAAAATCGAGCTTTAACACCCATATCAAAACTGGCAGCGTTACAGTCATTAAACCAAGTTCAAATCCCAATCCGTGTAAAACTCGTGTTTTCTTGGTTCGTTTTGTTCTGTCTGCCCCGAAGATTTTGTCGTAGCCGTAGTTGTAGACGTAGTTCCAAGCCATTGCTATTAGCGACATCGCAAGTGCTAACCCCGCCATTTCCCCAGCTCCATGACCAGTAATGTAGGTTGCTAGCCCTGCCATCATGATCAGTGCGAACACTTCAAATAGCACCATATGTAGAATTCGTTCTTTGTGTGACATGTACTTTCTCTTTCTGTTGAATCTATATTTGCTGTTTGAAAGGTATGTTATCTTTAATTGTGATTATAGAAAGATAGTAACTATCACCAATGGTGATGATAGGTTGGTGGCATGTATAACATTGAA
Organism: Vibrio sp. IB15; assembly: GCF_016406055.1. Lineage (NCBI taxonomy): Bacteria > Pseudomonadati > Pseudomonadota > Gammaproteobacteria > Vibrionales > Vibrionaceae > Vibrio > Vibrio sp. IB15. The sequence continues at coordinate 105,753 of NZ_JAEFCE010000005.1, read as the reverse complement.
CAGCTTAAAATGTTCGTTTACGCAGTAGAGCTGGGTTCTTTCTCAGCAAGTGCTCGTCATTTGGGTAAGGTGCAATCGGCGGTCAGCCAAGGCATCAGCAATCTTGAAATAGATTTCAATGTAGAGTTATTTGATCGTTCGACTCGCAAACCTTCGCTAACGAAAGAAGGGGAGCAACTGTTTAAACAAGTGAAAGCAATCGTCCTTCAGGTTGAAGATCTTAATGCTTCCGTTAGTGCGATAGGAACTGGCGAAGAAGGGCTTATTAAAATCGCATTAGACGATTCCTTGTTGGTCCCCAACCTATCCAGAATCCTAAGTGAATTCAGCCAACATTTCCCTGCTACTGAGGTTGAGTTGATCGCTTGTACCACAACAGAAGTGAATCCTTTCGTCGTTGAAGAGAAGGCAGACCTTGGTTTGATGTTCACCAACTTGGCTTTTGATGTCGGTTCTGAACCTTGCTTTATTGGGCACTTACCGTTTGTTGCTGTTTGTCACCCAAGCCACAAGCTAGCCAAAACGGGTGTAGCGAAGTTGTCGGATTTACTGCCTCATCGTCAGCTCATGCTGAGGGGGGATAAAGGTAAGATGATGGATCAGTTTCCACTTATAGCGGGCAAGGTATGGTGGTCGAACAGCTTTATCGTCATCAAGGAAATGATCCTTGGTAGTGATGTCGGCTGGGCGTACTTACCCAAACACCTTGTGGAAGAAGAGTTGAGTAAACAGCGCTTAGTTGAGGTGAACGTCTCATTTGACCACAAAACGTGGTCGCCTCCGGTTGATTTGGTTTTATCGAAAACACGCTCGAAAGGACCTGCTTTGCTTTGGCTTGAACAAGCATTGAAAGGCCTATTAGACGAAACATAAGCTGGATGAGACTTAAATTGGATTAATCTGGATAGAGAAAAGGTTCACAAATTACTTTGTGAGCCTTTCTGTTTTAAGCGATACGCGATTTTTCTAGTTCGCAGATTTCACTGTGAGACCGTTGTAGTACTTGTCTTTCATCTTAAGTGCAACGTTCACTAGGTAAATCAGCACAGGTACTTCAATCAGTGGTCCAATAACGCCTGCAAACGCTTGGTCTGAGTTGATACCGAATACAGAGATTGCTACGGCAATCGCTAACTCAAAGTTGTTACCAGTCGCAGTGAAGGCAATTGATGCGTTCTTGTCGTATTCAATGCCCATCTTCTTACCAATGAAGAAACTGATGAAGAACATAGCAGTGAAGTAGATTGTCAGTGGAACAGCAATCAACAACACGTCCATTGGCAACTCAACAATCATCTCGCCTTTTAGGCTGAACATCAGAACGATAGTTGCTAGCAGTGCAATAAGTGTCATTGGGGAAATACGCGGAATGAACACCTCGGTGTACCACTGCTCACCTTTCATCGACACAAGGATCTTACGGCTTAGGAAGCCTGCTAGGAATGGGATACCTAGGTAGATAAGTACGCTGTGTGCAATATCGATCATTGAGATATCAACCAGCATACCTTCGTAACCGAATACAGGAGGAAGAACGCTGATGAACAACCACGCCATAAAGCTGTAGCTAACCACTTGGAACGCACTGTTTAGAGCAACCAAGGCTGCCCCGTATTCTTTGTTACCGCCGCCGATGTCGTTCCAAACTAGAACCATTGCCACACAACGAGCAAGACCAATTAGAATCACGCCGACCATGTAACCAGGGTGATCACCTAAGAAAGTCAGTGCCAATACGAACATGAGGATTGGGCCAACAAACCAGTTCATGATCAAAGAGAGCTTGATGGCTTTCTTATCTTTTACCACGGTGCCTAGCAGGTTGTAGTTAACCTTAGCCAGAGGTGGGTACATCATTAAGATAAGTCCAATCGCAAGTGGAATGTTGGTGGTGCCAACAGACATTGAATCGTTCCACTGTTCGATCTGTGGGAATAGGGTACCCAGCAGCACGCCAAGGCCCATGGCGATGAAGATCCATAGTGTTAAGTAGCGATCTAGAAAACCTAACTTTGGTTTCATGGTAATCTCTCTTTGTTAGTATCGTAAATCGTCGAAAAACGATTGAGTATAAAAAAACACGCTTAAAAGTAAAGGCTATCAAAGCCAATCATTCAAGCGTGAACTTCTATTTTAAAATGCTGTTAAATACCGATTCGAAGCGTTGAATATTGTCGCGGTCGATGCGGTAACACATCTTTGGCGGAATAGACTCAGCGGTAATGAAGCCTGAGTTTTTTAATATTCTTAAGTGTTCTGACACTGTTGATTGAGCTAAACCTAATTCACTCACCAGATCACTGTTTAAGCAGCCGCCTGACTTTTCTAGTGCAGACAAGATGCTAAGTATGCGAATTCGAGCTGGATGCGCGAGTGCTTTTGCTAACGCTGCCATTTCTTTTTCTGCATTACTTGGCGGAAGAGGTAAAGAACAGCTTTCTGTTGCTTGGCATGTTGCAGTCATACTTAGGTGGCTCACTTAATGCTAATCGTTAAAAGACGATTAATAATAAGCCTATTTCTTTTAGCGGTCAATGTGAATTTTAAAAGTCGCCTTAAATTGGCCTGCTCAGCTTGTTGTTTTGATGACGCTTGATATCCGATTAGTTATCTATTTGAAATCTCATTAGGCATAAACAAGATCTTAGATTTAGGCAAATAAACCGACCGAAAAGAATTGCACTTACTTGCTACTCTAACGATATAATCGAACGCAGAACCGTTACCCAAGATAACGAAAAATCATAATTTACAATTTTATTTATAGGTAAGCTCTGAAATGCCACAACAGAACATCAAATTTATCGCTGCTGATATGGACGGCACTCTGCTTAATGAACACGGAAAATTAGACCCAGAATTTTTTAACCTCTATGAGCGATTAGAAGCTCAAGACATTATCTTTGCTGCTGCGTCGGGTCGTCAGTACTACAGTTTAATGGAAACTTTTGATCCTATTAAAGATCGCATGATGTTTGTTGCTGAAAACGGCACATTAGTGATGCACAAAGGTGAAGAACTCTACAGCTGCTTGCTAGATACAGATGCAATCAAAGATATCATCAAAGAAGCGCGTGCTATCGAAGGCGCTCATGTTGTGTTGTGTGGTAAGAAGTCGGCATACATCGAAACCAAAGACGAGCGTGCTCTAGAGGAAATCTCTAAGTACTACCATCGCCGTGAGCAGGTAGAAGATCTGTTGGCGGTTGAAGATGAGTTTATCAAGGTGGCTATTTGCCACTTTGACGGCTCACAAGAGAAAGTAAACCCAAGCATCGACGCTAAGTTTGGTGAAAATTACCAAGTGGTTGTAAGCGCAAAAATTTGGTTGGATGTGATGAATGCTGAGGCTTCAAAAGGGGCAGCAATTAAGCATCTCCAGAACACATTAGGTTTTACTTACGAACAGACCATGAGCTTTGGCGACTACCTAAATGATTACGAGATGCTTAAAGAAAGTTACCACTCATATGCTATGGAAAACGCACATCCAAAACTAAAAGAGATAGCTCGTTTTGGTGCGCCAAGTAATGTTGATGCAGGCGTATTCCAAGTATTGGAGAAGCTTCTCGCGTAACGTTTGAAATCCTTTTTAGATTTTTATCAAAGCCGACTCACTAACATGAGTCGGCTTTTTTATTGGTAATCTCGAATTTTGATAATTCGCTTTAACATTGATTCGCTAAGGTACACTCCGGCTTAATTTGTCTGCCAAGTTTACCCATCCAAAATGTAGCAGCCAGAACCACGGTCCCAGCAATGGTAAAACCATAAATAATCGCATCGGCTTGCGCCAATACGGCAATCAACACATAACTTAAGCTCTGGGTTAATGTAGCGAATAGCGCTAGCCCTCCATCTACTCTTCCTCTTTGTTTTATTGCTACCGCATGGTGCATCCAATTGGTTCGGGCAATTCTATTGAGTGCGTTGAATGCACCGAAAATGAAAGTAAGAACAATAAGATATGCAGGATTCTCTGCTTGGCTCATCAACAATAAAGAGACTCCGATGATGTACATCGCTATTTGGATGATTGTTTTGTGAGATGCAGACTTCAGAATCAGTGGTAAAGATATCCCAATAATCATTGCCCCCATGCCGAGAGAGATATTGTAAAGTGCAAGCCAGTCTCCGGTGATATTCAGTTCTGAAAACCAAATCGGAATTAAACGGCTCAAAAAGGTCACCATCGGATATGAGAGACAAGAAACAATCAGGAAACCATAGAATTGAGGCGATTGAGAGAACACATCTTTAATTTCGACCAATTGCTGTTTGAATGGTGTATTTACACTCTCCGTGATTTGTCTTCTGTAAGGTGTCACCAAGTAACTTATTGCTGAAATGCTCGAGGCAATACCTGCAAAAATCGCAAATTCAATAATGCTCCACTGCTCGAGTAAGACAACACCAAGAGCGCCTGCACCCAAAGTTGTCGACTGCAAAATAATCTCTTGGTGACTCGAAATTTTGGCATATTCATGGTGGTCGTAATTCTCTTGCGTAAAGGCATTGTTGGTGTGCCAGGCAAGGCTACTAGAAACCCAAAAAATGAGTTGAGCGGCACCCAGAACGACAATAGAACCGAAGCCAAACCAGTAAATTGCAGCGACAATAAATGCGGTTGAAGCCTGGATTACCTGCGCGATGATCAAAATATTTTTACGAGAATGGCGGTCGATCAACGCTGAAAAATAGGGTGTAGCAAGAAAGGTAGTGATCGTACAGACCAGAGCCGTGAGCGCAACAAAAGTGCCCATATTGGGCGTTGCTAGCATTAGCCACGGAAGTGCCAACATAAATAGCCCTGAGCTAATGCCATCAAAGAAGCGTCCGGTAAGGTAGGGTGGTGTTTTTCTTTTCATATCTCTGTCTCATCGTCTCCGTTTTGTATCACTCTACAACTTAAAGTTAACTTTAAGTCAAAGGTTAATTGAGAGAAATTTGATAGCGAATATGTCGATATTTGAACGAGTGTTCATATTGTTGTGGTCTTAATGGCAACACGGATATCCACCTTGTATTGGATCTGCCTTATTAACGATATTTGGAATGACGATGAGTAAGAAACTTCAACTCGATATTATTTCTGACGTAATGTGCCCATGGTGCGTCGTCGGTTACAAAAACCTAGAGCAGGCTGTTTCAGAGCTAGCTTTAGAACAACAGATTGAACTTGAATGGCAGCCATTTGAGTTGAATCCAGATATGCCGCAAGAGGGTGAAAACCTGCGTGAGCATATCATGAGAAAATACGGTTCTAGTGCAGAAGAAAGTCAGCGCTCACGTGAGCAACTGGCAGCTCGCGGCAAAGCGGTAGGGTTCGATTTCAATTTTTATGACAGCATGAGAATGGTGAATTCACGCCACTTACATGCGCTGCTTGATTTTGCTCTAGCGCACGGAAAACAGACAGAGTTGAAGCTACGCTTCTTCACAGCGCATTTTTCAGAGCAAAAAGATCTGTCAGATCTGGATGTTATTGCGCAAGAGCTTGAAGCGGTTGGCTTAGATGCAACGAAGGCACTGAAACGCTTAAAGAACACCGACAACTTAAAGCAAATAGAAGCGCAAGAGTTCGAATGGCAACGCATGGGTATCTCTGCGGTTCCTACTGTGGTTTTCAACCGCAAGAGTGCAGTAACTGGCGCGCAGACGGTCGAAACGTACAAGCAGATCCTTCAAGAGCTTATTGCTGAATCATAAGCTGGTCATTGCTATCAATTAAAGTTTGGAGTTCATGGAATCACTTTCACTCGCACAAGCGAAAAAAATTGTACTGCTATCGCAAAAGCTACCGCCTAAAAAGCTGCCACCCAAAAAGAAACGTAATGGGGGCGCTTTGGCGAGCACGCTGTCTGCGATTGAAAACCTTGGCTATGTGCAAATTGATACGATCTCTGTGATTCAAAGAGCCCACCATCATACGCTGTGGAATCGTAATCCAGATTACCAACTTAGCCATCTTGATAAGTTGTTAGAGCGTCGTGAGGTACTTGAGTATTGGTCGCATGCTGCTGCGTATTTACCCATGCGAGATTACCGTTTCAGTTTGCATCGAAAAAATGCGTTCGCAAGCGGTAAGCTGAAGCATTGGTATAAAAAAGACGAGGCACTCATGGCTCATGTTCTCAAACGTATTGAGAACGAAGGGCCATTAATGGCGAAAGACTTTGAAGGCGATAGACCAAACCCCGGCGGATGGGGCGGTAAACCTGCCAAACAGGCCCTAGAAACTTTGTTTATGCAAGGTGACTGAATGGTGCCAAGCCGAGTGAACTTTCATAAGGTGTATGACCTAACCGAGCGAGTTGTGCCGAGTGGCATTGATACCTCTGAACCCACAGAACAAGAGTACATTGAGCACCTGATTATTCGTTATTTAGAAGCGAACGGTGTGGGCATCGCATCGGAGATGAGCTATCTCCTTAAGAACACCAAGCCACTGATACAGAAGACACTCCAACAGATGCTTGAAGACAAGCGAATAGTGAAAGTGGATGTTCAAGGTGCTGGTTACTACGTGTTGCCTAATGCGTTTGAGCTACTGAATCAGCCACTATCACGAACCAAGTTAAAGGTACTTTCTCAGTTCGATAATCTGTTGATTCAACGTAAGCGAATGCAATCACTGTTTAACTTTGACTACCTTCTCGAGTGCTATGTTCCTGAAGCCAAGCGCCAGTTTGGTTATTTCAGTTTGCCGATTCTATGGCAAGGAGAGCTGGTGGCGCGAATGGATTGCAAGGTCGACAGAAAGAGCCGTTTACTCAATATTCGTAACTTGGTTGTGGAAGATAGAATCAAAAACCATGAGTCGTTGATTCATGCCTTATCTGATGAGCTTAAACACTTCATGGTGTTCAACCAATGTGATGAGATGGTCGTTCACAATACTACGCCTTCTGGCCTTGGCAGTTACTTGATGAGTCATTGGCAAACGCTTTAACCTTCATCGTTGGTTCAAAGCCATTAGTAACGCAGCCCACCTTAGTTACTTAAATCACTCTAGTTATTTAGAAAGCTCGGCTAACAAGAACTCGACAAAGGTTCTGTTTTTCAAAGACAGTTGCTTGGTTTTGTAGAGCAAGTGAATCGGCTTAGGCAAAGGTGCCATACCGGGTAGGATCTCCAGTAAAGCACCACGTTCAATCTCTTCTGCGACTAAGATAGTTGGCTGTAACAACACACCTACGCCTTGTAGGGCGGCATATCGCAACACATCTCCATTGTTCGACATCAAACGCACTTGGCCTTTATTCCCCGAGCTATGCGCCGCTTGGTGGTTCTTAGGGGCTAGGAGTTGCGGCTCACTGTTTTGGGTATTGCGTAGTTGGGGTTCGCGACCATTCACATCACGACGGCTGCTGTAACTAAATCCAAGCGATGGGTGCTGTGCGAGATCTTCTAATACACGAATCTCTGCATGTTGGTTTAGGTATTCAGGCGCTGCGCAGTAACACATCTCGTAATCACCTAAATATCTGGCGACTAAACTGGAGTCAGACAGGTCACCGATTCGCACAATCAAATCAATATCGGAGGAATAAGGATCAACAAGATCGTTGTTCAGCACGAGCTCGACATTAATCGTCGGATTATTGGCAAGGAACTTCGCCACTATCGGGGCAAGCACCTTGTTCCCATAGGTGACTGGGCAGTTTATTTTGACCGTGCCTTGAGGCTGGTTTTCTAAGGTTTGAATTAGATTTTCAGCATTACTGATGTCTTCCAGAATTCGTTTACATTCTCGATAGTAGAGCTGCCCTGAATCGGTTAAAGACTGCTTACGCGTAGTGCGATGAATCAGCTGAGAGTTGAGGCTCGATTCAAGGTGATGGATATGTTTACTGATCATGGTCGCCGACAGATTGAAGTGGTTGGCGGCACTACGAAAGCTGCCTTGCTCCACCACGTAAACGAAGACTTTCATGCTAGTTAACTTATCCATTAAACACTCTTGGTTTATAAATAATAAACAAAAGGTGAGTTTATCAATTATTAGGGGTTAATTATATTAATGGCAAACCAATAGTTGATTAAAATAAGAGCGTGAAATTCCTCAAATAAACGAAACTATCTTTGTTACTGCCGAACTCAAGATTAAAACCAACATTGAACATGATGCTGCGGTTGAAGCCATCGAACAGTTTTGCCTAGATATGCAGAGCGAACCGGGCTGTCTACAAGCGATTGCAACCTATCACCAAAACCAAAGCGACCGAGTGATCTTGCTTGAGCAATACGCTAACCGTGAGGCCATTAACCAGCACTTTGGGATGCCTCACACGCAAGCGTTTATCGAGCGTGATATAACAGAATTAGTACAAGCCTTTGAAACTCATAAGAAGGAGATCTAAGCATGAAATGGGGAGTTCTAGGAACTAGCTTTATCTCAGGCGTTATGGCAGACGCCATTAAGGGCGATGCTCAAAGCGAGCTTTATGCCGTTGCAGGGCGCACAGAGAAAACACTCAATGAGTTTGCTGAGCAATACCAACCAACACGAACCTTCAATAGCTATGAAGCACTGATTGAAGATGAGTCGGTCGACATTATCTACATCGCACTACCTAACCATGTTCACCACGAATACGTAATTAAAGCCGCTCAAAAAGGCAAAGCGATTCTGTGTGAAAAGTCGTTGTCGGTTGATATGGAAAAAACCGAACAAGCTCTGCAAGCGGTGAAAGAAGCGGGCGTATTCTTCGCAGAAGGTTTGATGTACTTAAATCACCCATTGATCGCCAAGCTTCATCAAGAACTGGCAACTGGTGAAATTGGTGAAGTACGCTCAATTCAAGGCTCATACGTTGCGGCGATTGACCAGTTTGTGAACCCTGCGAGTAAGGGCGCGTTATATAACCTTGGCTGTTACCCTATGTCGCTGCTCCACTCTGTCGCACAACACCAGTTTGGTGAAAGTGTGTTTGATGACGTGCAGATCTCAGCAATTGGCCGATGTGGTCAAGATGGCAATATCTGCGAGTCGTCAGCGATGATGCGCTTCAATGACCAGTTCACTGCGCAAATCCATACTGCAGAAGACCACGGCTTAAAGCATGGTTTTACGATTTTAGGCAGCAAAGGCTGTATCACTCTCGACACTAACCCATGGTTACCGACCGAAGACAACACATTTACGGTTGAGATATACGAAACGTCGAAACGCGAAGTGAAAGTCGAAGCGCAAGGTGACGGCTTCCATTATCAAGTGCGTAATATCCGCCAAGCGGTTGAGCAAGGCGACACACAACTTGCAGCGCCAATGGCCACTCATCAAGACTCTCGCGTAATCATGAAGTTATTGACTGATTGGGAACAAGCGGCGAGCTAATACCTTAACTAAATCCTGTGCAAACCCTATGTTTGATGCCTCGCACGCTATCAAGCATGGGGTATTTTTCTAATCCTTCTAGCCATTAATTCCTAATAAATACTTTGCATTTGAAACACTCACAGTGTCCAATATCGGTTAAGACTACATTGACCAAAAAACCTTATATTTTAGGGTGTTAAATAGGGACCTTGCTTTATGCGTAAATCAGACAAGAAGATCGAAAATCGAATTAGAGACGTGCTAACTGACGTGTGTGAAGATACGTTGAAAGGCTACAATGGTTTTCTTTGGGTGACTCATACGGTCAATTTTTCTTCCTTTCCACAAAGCTTAAAAATCGTTTGTGTGTTCGATAGCAATCAAGATAGAACGAATTTCTTAGAGGTTGGTGGTCAACAGCAGGTGGCTTCCGTTATTCAAAGTGCATTCAATCAGGTTGGGATTAAGCTGAAGAGCATTGATAAGCACCTAAGCTTCGATACACAAGAAAATTGCGACCGTGACCACCAAGGTAAGTGGAATTTGAGGCTGTAATTCTCCCCCCTGAAACATCTTGGTATTTGAGCAAGGGTACCGGATTTTGGTGGTGTTGCTTCGGAAACACCATAATCTCTTTCTATCCCCCAATTCTCATTTTGAGAATAAATGCCCTTCAATTTTCACTATCTGTGAAAGTTACCTTACGAGAAAAATTAAGATTATAAGTTTTTAGTTTTCCTTGTAACGCGCTGAGTTTGAATATCTATTTATATGGACTGCTGGCAGGTAACTGGCTTTCAGGCGGAGCACCCTTGATCAATACTTATATCTAACCAATACTTTTTCTTATTTTGATTCCTAAATTGACACGTAAGTTGGCTGACTTTTCGTCTCGTTATATGAGTTACGACAGTATCGATTAGGAAGTTTTGATAATGAAAACCTACATTCTCTGGGTACTAGCACTCATTTCATCATACTTGGTTGCTAGTCACTCGTTTGCCGTTGGTACAGCGGTAGTAATACCTGGGCAACATGAGCCCGGCACTGCTCTCGACGGTTCCCCTTTATCTGCGGATGATGTTATTGATTGGGAGATCGCCAACAGCGACATTGTATTCGGCGCTTATTCAGACATTACTGACAACCAACACGCTATAACCATTGGCTATATGTATAACCAAGCAATGGCGGTGAATTCGGGTTGGTTGGAAAACGATCTTCGCAATCAAGCCGAGTTGGATGGCATTAACTTCGAAGACTATTTCCTTCACTTTTCCGAAGATACAGTTATCGCCGAAGTTGACAAAACGCACGGTGAAAACACACTGTTAAATCGAAAACCCGTAATTGTTGGGTATACAGCCAGTGAGGATCACGCGGGATTTTGGCTTTACCAACAACCACCTTGGGATGCAGATGTATTTGAGAATTTCGAAAGCGGTGGGGCGCTTTATATCTACCATGCGGAGCCGTTTGATCGTTTAACCTTCAAGTTTTCTCAGTTCGCTACGGGTGGAGAGTTTTGGATTGAATACCCGGCTGCCGTTGATTCTCATGGGATGGTGTCTCAGTGGGAGAGGCTTGAGAGTAAGAAAGACAGAACTCTCAACATGACCAAAAACCAGTCTGTGATTTGGAACCCACCAAGTGATTGGATGAGAGCGGCGACACATGATGGCAGTGGCGCAAGCTATGGTGGTGGGCAGTATTTTGGTTCAACTTTTGTAAGAGATGGCGGACGCTTTTATGTTGTTAGAGTTCGTTGGCAGGGGGATAACCCACAAGACCGCCCGCGTTTAAAAGATGTGAAGCTAAAAAACAGTTTTCCGACGGTGAAACTGAATGATGCAACCACAGTCACGCCAGACGGAAGTGCTATCAGCCAATGGCGTAAAATCCGTGGTTTTGATGTTGCTGCAGACCTCAATGGTGATAACTACTTGTCACAAAGCGAGTACCGTAATCGCACAAATAAAAACGCCACCGCTCGCTTTCGTTGGGAATCGATAGTCATTCCATTTGGTCGAATGTGGAGTGCTGATTCCTCTTGGGCGCTAACGAATATGGCTAATTTGGACTACCTGTCGGCAATACATGGCTATTACCAACAAAGTTGGGGTGAACAAGGCCTGAATGGTGCTTACAACGATGATACCAATAAGTTGATCGGCGCTAATCAATTCTTTGTTTACTCAGGTGGGCATGTTCAGGAGCTTGGTGCTGTCGCTGGCTCAAGTGAAGCGGATGAGCTCTATAAACTGCAATTTTCAGAGTTCCTGAAAAACCTATCATTGCTGGATAGTGCTTCGTTGATTGGATTGAATATAGGAACGGCAAATTTGCTAGGAAGAAACGGTCAGTCTCACTTGCGCGAAGCCGGATCACTATATCTCAGAGAGCACTATATCTTCCCTTCTACCGGCTTTAGCGGTTACTCAGGAATATCAAAACACTGGGATAACTCTGCACTCGCTTATGCTGAGCAAGGCTTTATTTTTCAGGCAACTACGCGCTACGGACGTGTTCATCACTACGGGAATAGTGAGCAAAACTGGAAGCAAGATCAGTACTCCGCTTTAACGATTTACCATCTGAGTTGCCACCCTCACTATAGCTATTTTAACCAATGGAATAATGGTTATGTTTATGGGAGCGGCAATACCACATCAGATAACTTTTGGCGGAGTGGTATACCTAAGAATTTGGCGTATCAGCCAAGCTCGCTTTTGGCTGTTGAGCTAGGTGAGCCTGCGAACCACATTCCACAAGGCTTTGACGCCATCCCTTTTATGCTCTCGACAAATACGCCTGTGCCCGCCGATTACACCATAGTCGGTTATGCATCGATGAACGAGATGGTGCACCAAGACTTACCTGATGGTATGACGCATGTATTGCCGACGTTTACCTATTTTATTTACCAATCTGAAGAGCAAGTGGTTGCTGGTGGACCAGAAGATATGGTGTTAGCGAGAGAGTTTGATCATGGGCGAGTGCTGTATCGCACCGATTTCCACGGCAAGAGCGCAAGCTTTTATGAGACAGAGAAACTGACGATTACATTGGATGTTCCGATGAAGCCAGTCGATGCAGATGGCAACATTGGTGAATATGTTAATCAGATAGAAATTGGCGGGTATGAAGGGGTGTTTCTACTTTACTAGCCTGAAACTTGAGGTGCTTTAAGTTGTTTGTCGGGCTTCTATTTTGGAAGCCCGCTCTTTGCCAACATTGAATTAGGCTCTTGAAATCAGCTTGTTGTTTTTACACTGTTTGAACTCTTTAGCGATCCATGGCTTTTCATTCAAGCCATTGTCAATTAGGGCGAATAGGTAACCATCAACCTTGCTTGAAGCCGCTGGGTATTCTTGAAATACGTGCTTAGGGTAACCGGGATACTCGGCCTCATATTCACTGTCCAGTTGCTTGCCCTGTTCTCGCCATTTAACGAATAGCTCTGAAGAAGAGGTTGGGTTCTTGTATTGACCTAGAATCCGTTGGTGATGAACCAATGCTACTTTAGCGCAGTGATTAGTTTGAACGACTTTCTGTATTAACTCAGCTTGTGTTTCGCTCATTGTCTTCGCGAGTGCGTTTTCTTGTTCGATGCGCGCTATTCGCTCACCAAAGGTTTCAGCGTGTGCAGAAAAGACAACAGAAATGGGTAAAACTAATGCTAAAAGGCGCTTGCAGAACATAACCTAACTCATTTAATGGATTCGTGACTATTATGCCGTTGAGTAACAATATTATTAACGAATAAAGGGACTTAATTGTAAGAATTATTTTTATCGAGTGGATTAATAAATGCTTTCTCGAGGGAAGCATTCAGGCTCTGAATGGCAATGCGTGAGCCTGAACTTTTGTGGCAATATTCGTTATGAGTTAATGACTTTGATCCCTTTGTCTTGTAGCTCATCGATGACGCTTTTAGGTAGGTTAATATCAGTAATTACGCCATTAAGCGCACCCATATCTAAAGCGTGGAAGCTGGCAATACGTCCGTATTTGGTTGAATCTGAAATAAGATAATTAGTGTGGGCTGCTTGAACAATGGCTTGTTTAACTAATACCTTATTTTCACAAGGCGTTGAGAGTCCCTTTAGATTCCAAGATGAAGAAGAGATAAACGCGATGTCGATATTCATGCCTGCCAAGAACTCAGCTACCTTACCGCCGATGCTGGACTGATTTTCTCGATCAATCTTGCCACCAGTATGGTAGATCTTCGACTGAGTGTTGTTCATCAGGTAAGCTGCAATTGCAAAATCATTGGTGATAATCAACAGGTCGTTTCTTCCAGCAAGATGGTGGGCGATTTCTAGTGAAGTTGTGCCTGCATCCAGATAAATAGTAGAGAATTCCGGCACAAGCTGTGCGGCAAGTAGGCCGATTTGAGCCTTCTCATCAGCTTGTTGCTCTACCTTTATGTCGTGTGACAATTCGCTGTGAAGTGCTTTGGTGAGTTGCACACCACCGGAAACAGAAATGACTTTTCCTGATGTTTCTAACTTCACGATATCTCGACGAATAGTCATATGAGATACCTCTAGGTGCTCTACGAGCTCAGAAATACTGATCACTTCTTGGTGTGATAGCAGGGATAAAATGGTTCTCTGACGTTCAGCTGGGATCATGTTCTTTCTTCTATATTCTTATTTTTCATCATCCTATCAATCTTTCTCTATTTTGTGAATATCTGTGAATATCTGTTGTGAATGAGTTATTAAAACTGCGATAGCGAACAAAAATTCCCCTAATGAATGCCTAGAAAGGGGTAAATTACTTCTTGGTGTTAATTTTTGTTAAAAGTGTGACTTATCACTAAGTCGCACTCGGTTGCTTCACATATAATCACAAACATAAACAAGAATTAACAAATCTAGAATTCAATAATTACGTGAAAGGCATCTTGTTATGAATGAAGTTCAATCTGTTGGTGTTATCGGTTTAGGTTCAATGGGCATGGGCGCAGCTAAGTCATGTGTGCGTGCAGGGCTTGATGTATATGGTTTCGACCTGAATCCACAAACGCTTGAAACTTTGGGTGAATATGGCGCTAAAGCGGTATCAACAAGTGCGCTTGAGTTTGCAGACAAACTCGATTCTGTTTTGGTACTGGTTGTGAATGCGGCTCAAGTTAACACCGTACTTTTTAAAACAGGCTTAGCGGCAGCACTAAAACCTAATACGCCAGTTATGGTCTCAGCAACAATTTCAGCGGAAGACGCAAAGCAGATCGAAGCTCAGCTATCTGAGTATGATCTTGTGATGCTTGACGCACCTGTTTCAGGTGGTGCGGTAAAAGCAGAAGCAGGTGAAATGACTATCATGGCTTCAGGTGCGATTACTACATTCGAGGCATTGGCTCCTGTACTCGATGCGACGGCGGCAAAAGTTTACAACATCGGTGAAGCTATTGGCCTTGGTGCGACGGTAAAGATCATCCACCAATTACTTGCAGGTGTTCACATTGCTGCAGGCGCTGAAGCAATGGCATTAGCAGCTCGCGCGAATATCCCTCTCGATCTGATGTATGACGTTGTGACTAACGCAGCGGGTAACTCGTGGATGTTCGAGAATCGCATGAAGCACGTTGTTGATGGTGATTACTCTCCAAAATCTATGGTCGATATCTTCGTAAAAGACTTGAAATTGGTATCGGATACCGCTCAAGACCTAAAATTCTCGCTTCCACTATCAAGTGCAGCACTGAATATGTTTGTAAGTGCGAGTAATGCTGGCTTTGGTCAAGAAGACGATAGCGCAGTAATCAAAGTGTTCCAAGGCATTGACCTACCGGGTGTTAACACACCAAAAGTGGAGAAGTAATCATGTTATTAGGTGTTATTGCAGACGATTTTACAGGTGCAACAGACATTGCTGGTTTCTTGGTTGAAAACGGGATGCGCACTATTCAATTGAACGGCATCCCGAAGGGTGACTTTGATGCTTCAGCGGATACGGTCGTGATCAGCCTTAAATCTCGCTCTTGCCCGGTAGATGAAGCGGTAACCGATTCGGTGACTGCGCTTAAATGGCTCCAATCTCAAGGCTGCCAACAGTTTTACTTCAAATATTGCTCGACGTTCGACAGCACAGCTGAGGGCAATATCGGTCCCGTAACCGATGCACTTTTGGCTGAGCTTGGCGAATCTTTCACTGTGGTTTGTCCTGCATTGCCCGTTAATGGTCGCACTGTTTACAACGGTCACTTGTTTGTTTTTGGTGAGCTATTAAGTGATTCAGGCATGCGTAATCACCCGGTTACACCGATGACAGATTCCAGTGTCGTTCGAATGATGGATGCACAATCAGAGGGTGTTTCTGGCTTGGTTAACTTCCAAACCATTGAACAAGGCTCTGATGCAGTCACCGCTCGTTTTGATGAATTAAAAGCTCAAGGCAACCGTTATGCGGTCGTTGATGCTTTTAACGCAGAACACTTGGTGACGTTAGGCCAAGCCGCTAAATCTCTGAAGTTAATCACAGGTGGTTCAGGCTTAGCAGCGGGCATAGCAAAAAACTGGATTGAACATCTTGCTGACCAAAGCGACGCAAAAAACGCAGGTAGCCCAATAAAAGCGCCAACGGTTGTGTTCTCGGGTTCTTGCTCGGTAATGACTAATCAACAAGTTACAGCTTACAAGCAACTCGCTCCTCATTTCGCTATCGACGTGAAGGCATGCTTAACCAACGATCAATACGCCAATGAAGTATTCGATTGGGTGATGACTAACAACCAAGGTGAGCTTGCTCCTTTGGTGTATGCAACCGCGGATGCGGCTGCACTGAAAGCCATTCAAGAAGAATACGGTGCACAAGCTTCAAGCCATGCCGTAGAGCAATTTTTTAGCCAGTTAGCTATCAAGCTACAACAACATGGCGTGAAAAATTTCATCGTTGCTGGTGGTGAAACCTCAGGTGTTGTGACGCAAAGTTTAGCGGTTAAAGGTTTTCATATCGGTCCTCAAATCGCACCGGGTGTGCCTTGGGTTAAGTCGGTTGAAGGTGAGCTTTCATTAGCACTTAAATCGGGCAACTTTGGTGACGAGAATTTCTTCGCTAAAGCGCAATCATTCTTTTCATAAGCGAGATTCAGATGAGTAAAGTTTTGATGAACGAGCAGCAGTTAAGAGAGCAAATGGTAACGCTCGCTCGTTCGATGTTCGAACGAGGTTACGCTACAGGCGGGGCGGGTAATCTCTCTATCAAATTACCTAATGGGCATTTTTTGGCAACACCAACCGGCTCTTCATTTGGTCGCCTTGTCGCTGAGGAATTGTCGGTTGTTGATATTGATGGCAACCATATATCAGGTAAAAAACCGTCAAAAGAAGCCGCGTTTCACCTAGCGATTTATAGAAACAACGCAGAGTGCAATGCGATTGTGCACCTGCATTCAACATACCTGACTGCACTTTCATGCCTTGAAGGGTTGGATCGCAACAACGCGATTAAGGCGTTTACGCCGTACTTTGTGATGCGAATTGGTGAACTACCTGTGATTCCTTACTTGCGCCCAGGAGATCCTCAGATCGCTGAAGAGCTTGCAAAGCGAGCTGGCGACTACCGAGCCTTTTTGTTGGCGAATCATGGTCCAGTAGTAACAGGCACTGACTTTGTCGATGCCGTGGACAATGCAGAAGAGTTAGAAGAGACCGCCAAGTTAGCGTTTTTACTGAAAGACAAAGACATCCGTTACCTCACTGATGAAGAAGTGATGGATCTAAAAGGGAGAGGCAAATAATGGCTAAATTCGCAGCAAACCTAACCATGCTATTTACAGAAGTGCCATTTTTGGAGCGTTTTGAGAAAGCACACCAAGCTGGTTTTAAAGCGGTGGAATACTTATTCCCTTACGCGTTTGAAGCTGAAGAACTGGCAGAAAAAATGCATAAATTTGGTTTTGAACAGGCGCTTTTCAATATGCCCCCAGGTGATTGGGATGCAGGTGAACGTGGCTTTGCAGCGATTCCCGGCCGTGAAGAAGAGTTTAAAGCCAGCGTTGATACGGCACTTATGTACGCTAAAGCCCTGAACTGCAAGAAAATTCACGCGATGTCGGGTCTACATGATGCGAATTTCACGAGACAGCGACACGTTGAAACCTTTATCTCAAATATTCGTTTTGCCGCAGATAAGTTTGCTGAGCAAAACATCGAATTGATGATTGAACCGCTGAATAGCCGTGATGTTCCTAATTACTTTGTTGCTCACCAACGTGATGCTGTCGAACTGATTAAGTTGGTCGATCGGCCAAATGTGAAGCTGCAACTCGACCTTTATCACGCGCAAATCATGGATGGTGATTTAAGTACTTTGATTCGTGAAGTTGCTGCTTATACCGGTCATATCCAAATTGCTTCTGTGCCAGAAAGGCATGAACCATCGGAAGGCGAACTGAACTACCCACACTTGTTTAGTGTTTTGGATGATTCAGGTTACCAAGGTTGGATTGGTTGTGAATATAACCCAAGAGGCACGACAGAAGAGGGGCTTGGCTGGGTAAAAAGTTACCTTTAACTCAGTATGAAGGGCGTTGTTCCGCCAAGTCTTATACAAGCAAGCACTGATGTAGATAACACGGCTTATAAATAAGCCAAAGCATAACAATAAAGTGCAGTGGGTGACCCGATATCACCCATATGCACCACCCTACAATTTTCATAAAAATGAAGAAAGAGACAAAAGGAATATAAAAATGGATGGAGCACTGATAGGCATTGTAATTGGCATCTTAGCCATGATGGGTATGATCATTAAAACGAGAATCCCAGTCGCACTTGCTATGATTATTGCCAGTATCATCATGGGTCTGTTTGCTGGTATGGCACCAACAGAGTTGATTAATGCAATTAAAGCCGGTTTTGGTGGTGTACTTGGTGGCATTGGTTTGATTATCGCGTTCGGCGTAATCATGGGTGCTTGTTTCGAGCGTTCTGGAGCAGCTGTTCGAATGGCAAAAACGTTTGTAAAACTGTGTGGCAAAGGTCGTGAAGACTTAGCACTAGGTTTTACAGGGGTGCTTGTCGCTATCCCAGTTTTCTGTGACTCTGCGTACATCATCTTACACTCTCTTGTTCGCGCAATTTCACGAGACACGGGGAAATCAGCCGTTGGTTTAGGCGTTACCCTAGCTCTAGGCCTACTGATTACTCACGCACTTGTGCCACCAACACCTGGTCCGGTTGCTGTTGCAGGAATTCTTGGTGTCGACCTTGGTCAATACATGTTGTGGGGCTTAATGGTTTCAATCCCTATGATGCTACTATCTATGATTTACATCCGTCGTGTAGGTAACGAATACTACCGTGTACCAAATGGTGAAACATGGATCACTAATCAAGCAGATTGGGCAAACCTTGAGAAAGTAAAAGAGACAGACGACAAAGAACTACCAAGTAACTTCTTATCATTTGGTCCAATCCTTCTGCCAATCGCATTCATCCTAATCAACACGCTTGTTGGCCAAGGTGACACTGCAATGCATACCGTTATTTCACTAATTGGTAACCCAGTGGTTGCTGTTGGTATCGGTGTTCTTATGGCGCTATACGGTCTTACTCGTCATATTGAGCGTAAAGATATGGTTAGCTCAATGGATGACGCGTTATCTACAACAGGTCTAATTCTTGTAGTAACTGGCTGTGGTGGTGCTATGGGTGCTGTTCTTAAAGCATCTGGTGCTGGTTCTCAAGTTGCAGAAGCTATCGCGAGCAGCGGCATTCCACCTCTACTTGTACCACTAGCCATTGCTTCAATGCTTCGTCTAATCCAAGGTTCAGCAACGGCATCTATGATGGTTGCAGCAACGATGACGCTGCCATTGGTTGAAACGTTAGGTCTAGACTCAGTATTCGTAGCACTTGCATGTGCGGTAGGCCCGGTTGGCTTCTCTCATTTGAACGATTCGTACTTCCACATCATCAACCGTACGCTAGGGATTACTGAACTAGCCGACCAAATCAAGATCTGGTCTGTGTCTTCAACTATCGCATGGGCGATTGGTGCAAGCATCATCATGGTTCTAAACTTGGTGTTTGGTAAAGGCGGTACACTGATTGATCCATTGATTCCAATTGCAGTTTTAGCAGCAGTATTTATCTGGCTAAAAAGCAAAGAGAAATCACAAGTAAAGGCAGCCGTTACTAACTAATACCGCTTACCTTTATATACTGCCCTTATTGCTTGATTGGCTTGCTAATCTGACATAGGGGCATTTTTGGATCGACAACCTATCAAAATTATTATTTCCTTGGATTTATCAGTATGAAAATAGTTATTGCACCAGACTCGTTTAAAGAATCTTTATCGGCTGTATCGGTGGCGGCGTGTATTGAACAAGGTTTTCGTGAAGTCTTCCCCGACGCGGATTACGTGACCTTGCCTTTGGCTGATGGCGGTGAGGGTACGGTTGATGTTTTGCTACAAGGTTTAGCAGGGAAAAAGCGAGTAACTCAGGTTGAAGGGCCATTGGGTATGCCTGTAAATGCGGAATGGGCAATGCTTGAACCTTCAGAGCGTAATCCAAACAAAACCGCACTGATTGAGATAGCGGCGGCATCTGGTCTAGATTTACTGACGCCAGAGCAGCGTGATCCTCTGGTGGCTTCTTCCTTTGGTACAGGTCAGCTCATTTTAGAAGCGATGCAGCAGGGCGCTCAAACGATCATTCTAGGCTTGGGCGGCAGTGCAACCAACGATGGCGGTGCGGGGATTGTTCAGGCGTTAGGGGGTAAGTTGCTCAATAGTGAAGGACAAGAGCTCAGCCGAGGTGGTGCTGTGCTAGCGGAGTTAGCATCTATTGACCTAACAGGTCTAGATTCACGCTGTGCCGATATAAAGTTGATTGTCGCATGTGATGTTGATAATCCATTGTGTGGTGATAATGGTGCTAGTCATATCTTCGGTCCACAAAAGGGTGCAACCCCAGAACAAGTTTTAATGCTTGATAAAGCTCTTGCGAATTTTGCTCAAATCGCTGAAACGCAGGGTTGTGTTAGTGGTGATGAACCCGTTCACAGCCGCACTGGTTATGGTGCCGCTGGTGGAGCTCCAATGGGACTCAGCTTGCTATTCAACATGCAGATTAAGCCCGGCATTGAGATGGTACTTGATGTATTACAAGCTGATGAGATATTGAAAGGTACCGACCTTGTGATTACGGGGGAAGGGCAGATGGATAATCAAACCTTGCAAGGCAAAACACCTTATGGCATTGCCAAGCGTGCAAGTTTACAAGGTATTCCAACCATAGGTATTGCCGGATCACTGGGCACTGAAGTCGAAGCGCTTTATGGTGAAATGAGCAGTTTGTTCGGGACTGTGCGCTCTCCACAGTCACTCGAGCAAGTACTACGAGAAGCTGAATTGAACTTAATTAGGACGGCAAGAAATATAGCTTCGACGCTGAAGTTAGGTCATGTAATTCTTAAATAAAATTCGGTGATACAAAGGCTTAGTTAACTCACCTGTTCGATAGGTTTTATAGATAGCAACGATAAATATAAACGATTATATTTTCTGGTCACTCAGGTCTATTCTTTATCCATATTATTTTAGTGGTTTTTAATGTATTGAATCCGCTTAAATCTAAGATATGGCAACGATGCGATATCTTTTACCTTAAGGAATAGACCATGAGTAAAAAACTAACTACAGCTGCGGGTTGTCCTGTTGCTCATAACCAGAATGTTCAAACGGCGGGCAAACGTGGCCCACAGCTTCTACAAGATGTTTGGTTTTTAGAGAAATTGGCTCACTTTGATCGTGAAGTGATTCCAGAGCGTCGCATGCACGCAAAAGGCTCAGGTGCTTACGGTACATTTACCGTGACCCACGATATTACCAAATACACCAAGGCAAAACTGTTCTCTGAAGTGGGCAAGAAAACCGACTTGTTTGCACGTTTTACGACAGTAGCGGGCGAGCGTGGCGCGGCTGACGCAGAGCGTGATATCCGTGGTTTTGCATTGAAATTCTATACTGAAGAAGGTAACTGGGACATGGTAGGCAACAACACGCCAGTGTTCTTCTTACGCGATCCTCTTAAATTCCCAGACCTAAACCACGCGGTGAAACGCGATCCACGCACTAACATGCGTAGCGCGAAGAACAACTGGGATTTCTGGACCTCTCTGCCTGAAGCACTTCACCAAATCACTATCGTAATGAGTGATCGTGGTATCCCTGCGACTTACCGCCACATGCATGGTTTTGGTAGCCACACATTCAGCTTTATTAACAGCGATAATGAGCGTTTCTGGGTTAAATTCCACTTCAAATCTCAGCAAGGTATTAAGAACTTGTCGGATGCTGAAGCAGCGAAGCTGATCGGCGAAGATCGTGAAAGTCATCAACGTGATCTGCTAGAAAGTATCGATAACCAAGACTTCCCAAAATGGACACTTAAAGTTCAAGTGATGCCAGAAGCGGACGCAGCGAAAGTACCTTACAACCCATTCGATCTTACTAAGATCTGGCCACATGCAGACTACCCATTAATTGAAGTGGGTGAGCTAGAGCTTAACCGTAACCCAGAGAACTTCTTCGCTGAAGTTGAGCAGTCGGCATTCAACCCTGCTAACGTGGTTCCAGGTATTAGCTTCTCTCCAGACAGAATGCTACAAGGTCGCTTGTTTGCTTACGGTGATGCGCAGCGCTACCGTTTAGGTGTGAACCATCAGCATATTCCAGTGAATGCACCTCGTTGTCCAGTCCACAGCTACCACCGTGACGGTGCGATGCGTGTCGATGGTAACTTTGGCAGCACGCTAGGTTATGAGCCAAACAATGAAGGCCAATGGGCAGAACAACCAGATTTTGCCGAACCAGCATTGAACCTTGATGGTGCGGCAGCGCATTGGGATCACCGTGAAGATGAAGATTACTTCTCACAACCGGGTGATTTGTTCCGCTTAATGACTGCAGAACAACAAGCAATCCTATTCGATAACACAGCACGTAACTTAGGCGGCGTGCCTAAAGAGATTCAGCTGCGTCACCTAAGACACTGTTACAAGGCTGACCCAGCATATGGTGAAGGTATTGGTAAGCTGCTTGAAATCGATGTGAGTGAATTTAAGTCGTAATCGATTCGCTTAATTCATTAAATTGAAGGCCGTTGAGTTAATCACTCAATGGCCTTTTTAGATCATTGGTCTAAGTAAATTATTGAATCTTAGACAGTTACCTAACAATAGTTTTTTCCTATCGAAGTAATAAATTATGCCCATTATCTTTATGATTTAGGTGGGATTATCCTACAGCTATCAGTTTATAAAGTAGTAGAGTTTGAGATGAGTAAAAGTGCATTAATCGTTGAAGGTGGGGCAATGAGAGGCATCTTTGCAGCCCGAGTATTAGACGCCTTTATGCAAGACGATTTTCGTCCTTATGATTTTGCGATTGGCGTATCTGCGGGTGTGTCTAATTTGGTTGGTTACTTATCTCAGGCGCCAAAACGCAGCTACAGTGTCATTACCACGATGGCGACCGATAAAACGTTCTTTAACCCAGCCCGCTTTGCTAAAGGTGGCAACTTGGTTGATGTGAAGTGGTTATGGAATGAATCAAACCAACGTTACCCACTGGATTGTGGAGAGCTATTTTCAAGCATTCCACTGATTGCGGCGGTGACTAACGTCGACACAGGCAGTGCAGACTACTATCACATCAAGCCAGAAAATCTCTCGAACGTGGTTGAGGCAACAACCGCTCTGCCTATCGCTTATCGTGAAACACCGTGTTTCTCTGGTGGTTGTTATACCGATGGTGGGGTCGCGGATTCAATTCCGGTTCGTGAAGCATATCGACGAGGTGCGCGTGAGATAACTGTGATTCTTTCCCATCCACTGAGCTACCGAATGAAGCCGCAGAAGTATCAATGGATGCTGAAAAAGCTGTTAAAGAAATTCCCCAACATTGCAGAATCGATGGCGGTGCGTGCTGAAAACTACAACCAATCTTTGGAGTTCATTCGTAATCCGCCTGAAGATGCGATCATTAAGGTGATAGCGCCACCTGAGGCGTTCGCGGTTAAGCGACTCACTATGGATAAAGCGATATTGGATGCAGGTTATGAGATGGGCCTGAAAGCAGGGGAAGAACACTTGGCGATTCGCAAAGGGACCTATGGTTTAGATATCGAGGACTGCCACTTCTGCATCTAGTTTTGATACTGAGATAAACCAAAAAGCCACGCTATTCTTAAGAACCTGCGTGGCTTTGTATTTGTAGAGCTAGTTTGTTTTTAACTCAGTCCGTTATTCGACGAGTTCGTTGTCGCTGGTGTTGCCTGCAAAGAAAGCATCAACACTGGTTAGGGTTGTGTTCGCGATATTGAACAGAGCATCTTTGGTTAAGAAAGCTTGGTGACCTGTGAATAGCACGTTGTGACAAGCCGATAGACGGCGGAACACGTCATCAACAATTACGTCATTCGATTTGTCTTGGAAGAACAGCTCTTTCTCGTTGTCATACACATCAAGGCCAAGCGCGCCAATCTTACTCTGTTTAAGCGCTTCGATAGCAGCCGTTGAATCCAGTAGTTCACCACGGCTGGTGTTGACGATCATCACGCCATCTTTCATTTTCTCAAACGCTGTCGCGTCTAACAGGTGGTAGTTCTCTTTACTCATCGGACAGTGCAGAGAAATCACATCAGACTCTTTGTAAAGCTCGTCTAGCTCTACATATTTAGCGCCTAGCTCAACGGCTAGTGGATTTGGGTATGGGTCGTAACATAGGATGTTCATGCCTAAGCCTTTCAGAATACGCATGGTCGCGAGGCCAATTTTACCGGAACCAATCACACCCACAGTTTTGCCGTAGAAGTTAAAGCCAACCAAGCCTTCTAGAGAGAAGTTTGCATCACGAGTGCGTTGGTATGCCTTGTGAAGTTTACGGTTCAAACACATCATCATACCGACAGTGTGCTCGGCTACTGACTCTGGTGAATAAGCAGGAACGCGCACCACTTGTAAGCCAAGCTCTTTGGCTGCGTCTAGGTCGACCTTG
This sequence comes from Vibrio sp. IB15, assembly GCF_016406055.1. Classification (NCBI taxonomy): domain Bacteria; kingdom Pseudomonadati; phylum Pseudomonadota; class Gammaproteobacteria; order Vibrionales; family Vibrionaceae; genus Vibrio; species Vibrio sp. IB15. The sequence continues at coordinate 81,407 of NZ_JAEFCE010000005.1, read as the reverse complement.
TCAAAGCCAGCACAGCGCATTGCAATCAGTTTTGTACCGCCTTGTGCAAGAATCTCTAGCACTTCTCGCGATAGGTCGTCGTTTACAAACGCACAAACCACTTCATTGTCGTGCGCCATTTTCGCTGTGGTTGTGGTGAGGCGAAAATCATGGAAATGAAACTCAGCGTTGAGTTCGCCTTTCGCAAGGTTGAATGATTTTTCGTCGTATGATTTTGAGCTAAAAAAAGCAATGTTGAGCATGGCTTCCTCTCTTACCTAAAAAATGAATACCCCAATTATGTTTATTTGATAAGGGGTAAAAACTAACAACTCCGTTCAGTGTGCTAGAGTTTTTTTGTATTGTCTATCACCATTAGTCATTGTAATTACTATGGTTATTTGGTCTCTTGTTGTTATTTACTGAACATCAAAAATCACATTACGATGTAGCTTGCTTATAAGTTCATCAATGCAGAATCGGTCTTACTTTCGAGTATTGAACATCTTCTTGGTCTCTTTTTCTGACCAGAAGTTAATGTTGAATTGCGCGTCGTCACTCAGTTCTACTCGGTGCCAATATTGAGGTGGACTAGTGGCAAATTGCCCTGCTTCAATAGTGATAACGGTTTCTGGTTCTGTCGCTTCTGCATCGGCAAAGCCATAGAAAGTGACGGTGCCTTCCATTACGCAGATCTGACCAAACACGCCTTCAGCTGTATTGTGATGATTGAGCAGTGCTTCTGGGATGTTGTCCTTAGTGAAAAACGGTGTTGAACGTTGGATTTTCCAGTGAGAAGGAATACGTAAATGACTCATATAAAACCTCTTATTTAACTTTAACTGTTTTTTGAAATCGATACTTCGGTGTTTTAGGTGGCCTATCTTTACCAGTAATTTTCACTGCTGAATTGACCAGGCTTTCGGCGTAGATGCTTCTCGAAACCTAAACTTGTTAGTGCGTCACTTGTGTCACGAACCATTTGCGGATTGCCGCAAAGGTAGAAGAAACTGTGGGTTTGATTGAAAGTGACAGACGCGGCTTGCTCGAGGTCGCCTCCAAGTAACAAACCTGGGATTCGTCCGCGCAAAGTTCCGGTAACTGATTCTCTAGAAATAATTGGCACATATTTAAGTCTCCCTTGAAAGTGATCAACGAGTTGAGTTATACGATCTCGATAAGTGAGGTCTTGCTCTGTTCTTACGGCATGCACCAGAACCAGATTTTTGAATGAAGAGGCTTTGTCTGAAGCCAACTCATTCTGCTGTATCTGCATGCTCTCAAGCATTGAGATAAACGGGCCTACCGCGGTTCCGGTTGAAAGCATCCATAGATCGTCTGTGATCTCTGGGATCTCATCTAATGTCATGAAACCACTTGGGTCTTTGCCGACAAAGATGTCATCGCCAGCTTGCAATTCGTGAAGTTGAGGCGAGAGCTGACCGTTCTGATCCTTAATAATCAAAAACTCTAGATGCTGATGGCCTTGCTCATGCTCTGGTGCATTCACCATGGAATAAGCACGTCTCACGAACTCACCTTCGTTATTGAGCAAACCAAGCTTAGTAAACTGACCTGCTTGATAAGAAGAGACAGGTGCACTGACTTGGAGTGAGAACAATTGATCTGTCCATTCTGTCTTGTTTAGGACTTTGCCTGTGACTAAACCATGAGGAATATCTGTCATATCATCACCTATAAGAAGAGAAGTTATCTCATTAAGGATACTCAACTATTTACACTTTAGAGTTGCATGTACCATGCCAATAATGAGAATGCTTATCAATACCAGCTTCAAGGGTGATTGTCGGAGTAAGTGTTGTCAAAAAGACAATATTAAAATTGTGTTTAAATGACACTATGGTGTATTTTGGATTCTTTTTAATAGGCTTTAGCAAGTTGAATATCGTTGAAATAGGTTGAGTGGTTTGACCCCTAGGATATTCAACCAATTACTGAAGAGAATAATTTATAGATGCGTATAATGGCGGCTTTCGTTCTCAATATAACTGTGTTTTATGCTTGATAATCTTCGTATGGCCTTGAACGTATTGTTCGTGACCATTAATACTGCATTCACCGCATTAGCTGTGAGCCTGTTTGCCCTAATCAAACTTATTTTGCCAATCTCTGTCATTCAAAAATCATGCACTCGCTTAGCTAACTTCACATTCTGGTGTTGGGCTTCTCTTAATTTGTGGATGTTGAACGCCAACAACGACATCGAATGGCAAGTGGAAGGGGGGGAAGATATTTCGACCAAGCAGTGGTATTTGATGATGTCTAACCACTTAAGCTGGGCAGATATTGTGATTTTGTCTTCGATCTTAAAAGACAAAATGCCGATGACGAAGTACTTCTTGAAACACGAATTGCTGTGCGTACCATTTGTTGGCTTGGCCTGCTGGGGCTTAGATATGCCATTCATGAGACGCTACTCTCGTGAGTTCCTATTACGCAACCCAGAACGCCGTAATGATGACTTCAATGCAATCAATAAAGCGTGTACTAAGTTCAAATTAGCACCGACAACATTGGTCAACTTTGTTGAAGGGACTCGTGCAAACCACGAGAAACTTGCGTCAGCGAAAACTCCTTACCGCCATCTATTGAAGCCGAAAACGGGTGGTGTGGCTTTTGCCTTATCTGCAATGGGTCCAATTTTGGATGGCATCGTGGATGTGACTTTAGCTTACCCTGAAAACCAAACCTCTCCGTTTGAAGATATGCTGAAAGGCAAAATGACTAAGGTCGTTGTGCGTATTAAATTGCATCCAATGGATGAGAACGTGAATGGTAACTACTTCGAAGATAAGGCATTTAAACGTCGCTTCCATAGTTGGTTAAACAACACTTGGAAAGAGAAAGATGCCTACCTAGATACGGTCTATGGGGTTGATAAGCCTTCTGAGGTAGAGACAGTTGATGAGGCTGATAAGCTTTATAAGAAACAAGAGCAGTAAGCTCAAACTGAACAAATAGTATTAAAAAAGCCGATAGCTCATTGAACTATCGGCTTTTTTTATTGATTCGACTTTCTTAACCTTCAACAATCAAGTTAGTCCTTACTATGGCTGAACCGCTTGGTAGGCATCAATAATATGCTTCACTTGGCTAGGTTTACCTTGTTTCTCTTGCCCTTGATGGATACGCAAGTAGTGCTGCAGTGTTTTTGCTTTGTACTGCTGAGATACCTTAATCTGCTCATCGTTGTTTGGAGTCCAGATCTTATCACCGACGTTTGAAATCTCGCTTACTGTCGAAGTATCTACTCTTTCACCTCGGTTATTGCTGACCAATAAAATTTCGTAGTAGCGGCGATTCTCCTCAATCAACACCTCATCAATCAGGCCGAACTTGAGCGATTTTAAGTGGCTTCTTAGCTCAAATTGCTGATGAACAGGGCAGAGCAAGAAGTCGATTGTTTTGTCTGGATGCTGGCGGTGAATATCGTCCACAAGCTTCTGTGTTAGATCGCCACCGACTCCTGCAATGATGACCAGATGCTTGCCTGTGTGTTTTTCCAATGGGATTGCAGAGACATCCATACAGTAGACTTGCCATTGGCTAGTGACTTTTTGTTGTGCCATCTCGCTTTGTGGAAAGTAACGCAGCAGTTTGCTTTCTAGCTCGCTCATTAGGGACGGAACAATATCGACAAAGTGAATTTGAGGGGCTTTGTTGTCCGCCAACAGTTGAACGCCCAAGAAGCCATGATCACAGCAACAGTCCCAAATGTGTTGGTAGTCATTACTGACAAGGGAGTGGAGAGTTTGCAGTCGGTTACTTAGCTTCATAAGGTCCGTATCGTTGGAAAGGTGAGGTTGTCGTGTTGAACGCGCATTGTAATGACTTTCTATAAAAACAAAAGCACCGAGAGCGTGAACCCTAGGTGCTTTGTTTTCATCGGTATCCGAGTAAGGGATTTGCTAGGGCAACTTACGAAGCCTTTGCAACTGCCCTGATGTGCCCTTCAACTCGATTTTTTCCGAGTTGTTGAGCGATAAGTTTTGCTTGCTCCGCAAGTGCTAGGGCTGTATCTGGCTCTCCCTCTATTTGAGAAAAACCGACACTCACGCCTAAAGAGAGGCTGATGTCTGGCGTCACAATCGTTTTCTCTGCTACGCCAATTCGGCATTGATCCAGTTGGAACTTGGCGTCGTTAGCGTCGTTTGCTTTGAATAATACCGCGAACTCTTTGCCTCCAACACGAGCAAGGCACAGCTCTTTAGGCTTCGGAAAGTACGAGCGCAAAGCCTCAGCTGTTAGCTTGATCATCTTGTCACCCACGGCTTCACCATAAGCACGGTTTAAGTGATCAAAGTTATCGATATCGAGTAGAGCGATATAGGTTTCTGGCTGGTTGGCGTAGTTTTCCAATGCAAGGTTGAAGCTGCTTTTATTGTCCAGTTGCGTCATCAGGTCTTTGCTACTCAACTGGTGCTGAAGCAGTAAGTTAGACAGTGAGACTTCCGTGTAATCTCTGATCATACGTAAGATATTCTGGCTAATAGGCAAGTTCGCATTTACATATAACACCGCAATTAACTGCTGACGTGAGTATAGAGGGAGACAATAGTGGCGCTGGTCTATTTTGAGTTTACGGGCGAGTGGATCGGCGTCTTGACCGTTTCGATAGACCATAGCATTTGCGACAAAACGTTCTGAGAGCACTTTGTCACAATGCACCGTTGATTTGTTCCCATGATAATCAAGTGTACTGAATGAGTGGTTCTCTGGTTGGTAGAGACAGAATTGAATACCTTTATGATAGGTAAAGTTATCCAAAATAGACTTCAGTTTGCGTTTAAAGCTCGCAAGGTCTTCTACTTTATTGAGCTGAGATAAAGAGACATTTAAACGATAAGCCAGGTAGTTGGCACCAATCCACAATAGAAGGAGCGAGCCAAGTACAACGCCTGTTAACGTAAATTGATGTGAGCTGGTTAAGATGTCGTGACGATCGGTGCCCGCAATAAACACCCAATTCAAGCTGTTGTCCGCATCAAATACCGATATTTTGAAATTATCTTGATAGTAGTACTCATGCTTTCCGGCCAATTGCCCTTGTGAAAGTTGGTGGCTAATACCCGCATGATAGCTAATGGACTTCGAGCCAATTCGTTTTGGGTCTGGATGGAAGACGAGTCGTTCAGTTGCTTTATCTACAACAAATACATAGCCATTATTTAGCGTTTTTAAATCTCTTAAGCCTTGTGTGGTGTGCAGTAAATCAAACTCAATCCAGATTTCTTCGTTGAGCTTTTCTGCTGTGTGTTTAACCGCGAAAACCCATCGACCATCTGCTTTCTGGTAAACGGAAGAGATGTAGAAATCTTCAACAACACCGTCTATTGAATACCATTGTATTGTGGCGATTTGCTCATTGGAAAGAGGAAGGCCACGGGTAGAGACGTAATGCTGAGAGTTAGGTTGGTATCGGATGATATCGGAGAAGTTTGGTGTTCTTTTTAGAATATTACCGCTGAGTTCACGAAATTTTTGGTCGCTAAAATCGGTGGTGTTGGGTAAGCCTAGACTGGTTTCTAAGAAATAGAGTTTGCCGAATACGGCCTCGATGTTGGAACGAATAGTCGCGCTTGCGATGCGAATGTTTGATGCTGATTGGTTGGTTGCTGCGGTCTCTACTTTTTCTAATTGAGCTGCTGCGAGGTAAAGCATTCCTCCGGTTAATAAGATTATGTATGGTTTAAAAAGCCGAATAAGTGTTTTAGGTAAAGCCATGATATCCAAAGACGTGATAGATTCATTTTTATAGTACGGCCATACTAAACAGTTTTATTAAGCACATCAATGCAAATGATTCCATATAAAAGAATGAGTTTTGTGATATTCAGCTAACAAAAAAGCCAGCTAAAAACATAACTGGCTTTTATGGTTTTTTCTTTATTATTGAGTGAGCTTAACTTTCACTTAACTCAGTTTTGTTTGGTGAGTAGTGCAAAATAGCCATCGATGTCGGTGAGAGCAACATTTCCCCTTCAGCGTGACCTGGTTTGACATTTCTCAGGTTGGTATCACATATCGTCACCCAGTTTTGTTCACGATCATTGGGTAAGCTGAAACGTGCCGGTGCATTGGTTTGGTTGATGAGGTAAATCAGTTCGTCGCCATCTTTACCTATACCAATGTGGAGTGCTACTGAACTTAAGCGGTTCCAATCATCATGCTCCATCAGCGTGCCATCAACACGGCTCCAGAAGATGCGGTTAGAGTTACGTTTCTCGCCACTGAATGCCTTGATAAAAGGCACCATGTACTGCTGTCGTGCGGCAATCATCTCAGATAACCAAGTTTTGAAGTAGGTCTTGCGCTCGGAATCTTCCCAGTTCAGCCAACTCGTCTCACTATCTTGGCAGTAAGCGTTATTGTTACCTTTTTGAGTATGGGATAACACGTCTGCCGTCAGAATGTGTGGAATACCGAAAGCAAACAGCAGGCTCGCCATGAAGTTACGTTTCTGCTTTTCACGAGTCGCGATAACCAACAGGTTTTCGGTTTCACCCTCTACGCCGTAGTTTTCAGAGCGGTTGTCACCATGCCCATCACGGTTACTTTCACCATTTTCTTCATTGTGCTTATGCTTGTACGAGACAAGGTCTTGCATGGTGAAGCCATCATGGTAAGTGATGTAGTTGACGGTTAGTTTGTAAGGCCAGTGCGCTGCACTGTAGATATCACGAGACCCCATTAGGCGTGTAGCAAACTCTTTAAGGTAGCCTTGATCGCCGCGCCAGAAGCTACGTGTAATGTCTCTCAGCTTGTCGTTACATTCGTTCCAACCAAACGGAAAATTACCCACTTGGTAGCCGTTTGGGCCGATATCCCATGGCTCTGCGATCAATTTGGTCTCTTTAAGCACAGGGTCTTGAGCTACGGCTTTAAAGAAAGCAGCCTCAGGGTTGTAGTTGTCACCTTCGCGCCCCAGTGTGGCTGCCAAGTCAAAACGGAAGCCGTCGACTTGGAATTCGCTTACCCAGTAACGAAGCGTGTCCATGACTAGGTTGAGTGCTGGCTGGTGGGTAAGGTCGACGGTGTTCCCACAGCCTGTGAAGTTTGCATAATGGCAGCCGTGCTTGATGTAAGTTCGGCTATCTAGTGCCTTTAAGTTAAAGGTTGTGCCATCTTCGCCGCCTTCTGCTGTGTGGTTGTACACCACATCTAAGACCACTTCGATACCGTTGCGGTGCAGTTCACGAATCGCAGTTTTGAGCTCAGTTACGGCATCTTTCTCTGCATAACGAGGGTCGGGTACCATAAATAAATATGGGTTGTAGCCCCAGTAATTCACTTTACCCATATCAAGCAGGTGGGGTTCGTGCATGCAGGCCGCAATGGGCAAAAGTTGTAATGAGTTGATGTTTTGTTGCTTGTAGAACGCAAGCATTTCAGGGCTGACTAACCCTAGGTAACGGCCTTTGATATTACTTGCGACTTCAGGGTGAAGTTGAGATAGGCCTTTAACATGCGTTTCAAACAGAACGGTCTCTTCACGGCTACTTCGTGGCTTTTCGACGCCTTGCCAGTCGAAGGTATCATCAACAACGACACATTTCGCCATCGTAAAGCTTTTCTCATTACTATAAGGCGTGGTGTAGTGGAGCGGCTCACTTATCGCTTTAGCATAAGGGTCAGAAAGTAATATTGGACCATTAGCTGTTTCTGCAATGAATCCGTATTTTTGCCCCGCTTTAATACCTTCGATAAATACATATCGAATATCAGCGTATTCATTGTCCAATTTATAAGTTGTGAACTCCTCGTTCTCATCAAAAAGAGCGAGTGAAAGAGATTTACAGTCAGGAGAATAAATAGAGAAGTTGCAGCCAGTGTTACCTAGCGTTGCGCCTAGCGGATAAGGGCGAGCGAGCGTTCTAGTCATTGCTTGATTTCTTGTTCGTTTATCAACATCAGTGAACTATTAGTAAAAGGCTTTGTCACAGTAAGGTCAAGCAACTTCACAGATTAATTACGGTTAAAAAAATAATTGATCGATGAAGTTCAAATTATATATTTGAAGTAGATCTCACTTATGCTGAATAATTAGATCTTCGTGCTGTCTACTCCTCCTAGATTAAGTGATCTACCTCTTTAAAACGCCATTCTGTATATTTTCTACTCCCCTCTAGTCCCCCTTAATTTAGTTGGGGGTGGAGGAAGTCAAACTTGTCATCCCCTCTTAATATTGACCCCGTTGAAACGAATCAGGGGAAACCCTAAACCTCTCTATCTTACGACTACCATAACTGCCTTTGGTTGCCGCAAGAGAGCAAAAATATAAAAACCTAAAATAAATCGTCCTTAATGGAGTTAAGAATGAAAAAAGTAAGTTTGATTGCTGCTGCAGTGGCGACTACGCTAGCTGCTGGCTCTGCGTTCGCTGTTGACTTTAATGGTTACATGCGTGCTGGTACTGGTATCAGCGGCAACGGTAATGGTGATGTATCAGTTAACAAAAACGGTATTGGTCGTCTAGGTAACGAAAATGACAACTACTCTGAGTTTGGCCTAGCTGAAGAACTAAAAACTGGTGAGCAAACGTGGCGCGTTGAGTCAATGATTGCTTCTGGTGCACCAGGCGCAAATGGTTGGGAAGATTCTGATTTTAACGTTGCTCAGTTTGCAGTTAAAGCGAAAGGCGTTCTATCTTTCGACCAAGAAGCGACTCTTTGGGCTGGTAAAACATACTACCAACGTAAAGATATCCACATCACTGACTTCTATTTCCTAAACACATCTGGTACTGGTGGTGGTGTTGAAAACATTTCAATCGGTGACCAAAAGCTATCTGTTGCACTAATCCAAGATGGCGCGACTGACGATTCAACTGGTTACATCTTTGATGCTCGTCTAGCGAACATCGGCCTATGGCAAGATGCATCTCTAGAATTAGCACTAGCGTACAACTTCGCAACTGATTCAGATAACGCGAGCGAGTCTGCTGACGACGGCCTACTAGCTTCTGCAATTTTACACCAAGGAACGAGCAACGGCTTCCACCAGACAGTACTTCAGTACGGTACTAACGGTTACGGCGTACAAGCTGCAAACTTCTGGGGTTCTGGTTCTTACTACGCACGTGGTACTGAAGCATTTAACGAAGCATCCGGTTTCCGTCTAATTAACTGGGGTGTAATGAACCTTGGCGAATCTTGGGAAATGGGTCACCAACTAGCTTACCTAGCGGGTAGCGATATCGGTGGTGCAGATAAAGATGGTAACTACACAAACAAAACTTTCGACATCGATCAGTACTCTGCTGTAGTTCGTCCAATGTACAAGTGGAATGACACAATGCGCACAGTATTTGAAGCTGGCTACAACGCTGGTGAGCGCATCGCTGACGGTGGTCTAGCAACTGAAGATTTCGGTAACGCTAAATTCACAGTAGCTCAAGCTTGGGCTATGGGTGACAGCTTCTGGGCTCGTCCTGAAATCCGCGTTTACGGTTCTTACATCCTAGATACTGAAAACAAAGAAGCATTCAACGGCGACGATACAGAATATGTGTTCGGTATCCAAGCTGAAGCTTGGTGGTAAACACTTAGCGTAACCAATCCTAAACTGTCCTAATTCATAGCCGGCTCGCGTCGGCTATTTTTTTAAGGAATGTACGATTAAGTGGATCGTTCCCTAGGTGAATAGTTTTCTTTGTGGTAATTAAAGTTAGTAAATTTCTTAAAAAAATAACAAGAAGGAAGAGTTATGTATTTTAAAGCTCTAATGTTGAGTGGCTGTGTTGCGTTGGCCGGTTGTCAATCTGCACAAGTTGTAGAGCAGGTGCAAGTGGCACAAGCTGAACAAGTTAACTCTCTTGCTGGTCTTCAATTTGCCCCGATGAAGCTGCCAAGCTCGGCAATTTTCGATGTAACACCAGACAGCCAAATTTTGAACTATCAGGGTATAAATAGCCCTGTAGTCGCGATCGAGCTACCGGCGGATCGCGGTGAATACTCTATTAAGATTACAAGCATGATCGGCGACACTGCATTTGTCCCTAATGCGGTTATCTATGATAAGAACGGTCGTGAGTTAGAGCGCTATGGTAAAGATAGCTTCGAATACGCGAAACCAAGATTACATTTGGGTAATCGACTTGTTGCTGAAAACGATTTCTACCCGCCGACCACATCTCAGTCGGTTTACTTAGTTATCTATAGCGAGCAAGAAGATCTTGATGGTTTCACTGATGTCATTCACCCAGCTCGTTTGGACGCGGAAGGCCGTGGTAACTACCTACCAGAAGTTGAAGATATTCCAGTTCCAAACTCGAACGTTGGCAAAATAGAAGTAGCGATTGATCGAGTTGGTTTCTTCTCATTCGGTTCAAGCAGTGAATCAAATGCTAAGCCAGCAGCCGCGAAGGTTGAGGCGATTCAGCCAGAGACACAAACTTACTACCACAATGAAATCAAAGCCGCTGTCGAAGCAGACAATATTCCAAAAGCTTTGGGTCTATTAGACGAAGCGAAAGCACTAGGCATTGAAGGCGCACAAGAAGTCTTTGTAAAAGCAGTTAATAAAAAGTAGCTGATACAATTACAAAGTCTGATTTAAGAGAAGGGACCCTAATAGGGTCCTTTTTTATTGCTAGCGATAAATGAAATACTTTAATTAGTTAAATATTTGAGATTCGAAGACGCGAGCTTATAGATATTCACTAACGCTCTAGCTGATTAACGTAGGTCAATGTCATTTGGATCCGTGATTACTATTAAGTAGGCGTTGGCCTAGACAGCGTCTCTCATTTCTCTATTTCATGTACTTGATTCAAGAAAGCTTATCCTGGGTACAGGAACTGCAACCGAAAGTGAATAAAAAGAAGCCTTCATATTCACCAAGTGCCAACAAGGTTCCTCAATCACTAAAGGTTGAATGTTACTTATGTGTGTTAGGAGAAGGCTTTCTTAGGTTGGCGTTTATTGGGTACAAAAAAGGGAGACTGACGTCTCCCAAAGGCTAGCTTTCGCTTGTTTTATTATCTGTTACTTGAACCTCAGCTTGGAGCTTAATTCTTAGTGACAGATACCACAGCTTTGTCTACATTGTCGTCAAGCTCGTGAATCGCATTCAAAGTGAAGGTGTAGCTGCCCGCTTCCGTTACGCTCAATTGGCAATTGCCACCTGTGCCAATATCGATTGACCCGCTTGTAAGCTCTACAGAATCGCAACCAAAGTTAGGTGTTTCCCAATCAGCATCCGCAAACTTGAAGCCATAGCTACCCGCTTCTAAGTTGCCTGTTACAGAATAAACCCCATTAGCAACAAAGCTCATCGCCCAATCATCAACAGGGTTCCAACCATTCATATCACCACGCACGTACACGGTAGTTTGACCGTACGGAGGAATGCTAGATACATCCTTGTCTGAGTTATCAACCGGCAAACCAGCGCCTTGCGCACCGCTTTGTGCTTGTACAAACACAGCTGTCGTTAGGGCTGGAACTGTGAATGATTCATTAGCAAAGCTCGCGCCTTTCACTATGTCATCGGCAGAGTTTTGTTGGACATCGTGAAGCGCAAAGCCTGTTGCTCCGACGATCTTGAACGTTTGAGATTCATGGGTTGAGTTTACAACTGCGACAATGGCGTCATTAGCGGGATCAAGGTCTTCGCCTGCGGATACACCATCATCGATAGACATCACGATTAAGCCTGCGACTTGGTCTTCGCCAACGTTACGGAAATCGACTCGCTTCATGACTTCGTCAGCTGTATCTAAGCGGAAAAGCTCACTTGAGCTACGGATCTTTAATAGCTCTAGGAATTGCTGCTTAGTTAACTCGATGTCGTCTGCGTCTGGTTTTGCCGTTGGATCAGCAATGATGGTTTTGATCAGATCCCAGTTTGCTCCGTCTTTGTCCTCACGAGGCAAGCCGACATTCCAGTTGTTGTCAGTTCCATCGAACAACACGCGGTTGTACCAGTCACCAGAATCGTAAGAGTCACGCTGCATCGACTTCGAGCGCAGCAGTTCCGAACCCATGTGGATGAATGGTATGCCTTGGCCCAACATTACGGTAGAAAGCGATACCGACTGCATGCGAGCGCGTTCTGCCGAACTTGTGCCAGTTGCGATTTTGTATGCGTTGTTGTCCCATAGTGTTTGGTTGTCGTGTTTTGAAACGTAAGAGATGTTCTCTGAAGGCATCTTGGTGTAACCCGCCGGTGCGCCATTGTAGTCGACGTTTTTACCCAGTTTGGTATCACCTTTGTAATCAATTAGCACGTATTCTGCGAGGTTACCTGCCATTCCTAAGCGAACAAGGTCTTGGTTGTGCAAACGACCGTTGATGGAGTCTTGATCTGTCTTGGTTTCTTCATTGGCAATCGCAGCATTACCGAAGCCTTGATTAAAGCGAAGTGGGTGATTCCCTTCAGAGTCAACACCGCCATCGAACGGGCTACCACCACGAACTGCATCACGTAAACGGTCTGAGAATGTACCGATTTCTGTACCAGCCATGTTGATTTGGTTTGCTTGGTCGAAGCGAGCGTTGTTGGCGACTTCACCAAAGTCCCAACCTTCCCCGTAGAACAGGGTATTTGGGTCAATTTTACGCACTTCTTCAAGCGCTTCGACCATCACGTCTTTTGGCTGGTGGCCCATTAAGTCAAAACGGAAACCGTCCACCTTGTAATCGTCAGCCCACACCTTGAGTGAGTCGACCATCAATTTACCCATCATTAGGTTTTCAGTCGCAGTATTGTCACAACAAGTCGAGTTTTCTACGCCACCTGTGTTGACGTTAAGACGGTGGTAGTACCCAGGGACAATCTTATCTAGTACCGACTTATCATTCACTCCAGATGCGTTGGTGTGGTTGTACACCACGTCCATGATCAGCTTGAGATCCATGTCGTGCGTGGCCTTAACCATTTGACGGAATTCTAGAATACGCTTTGATCCGTTTGGATCCGTTGCGTAGCTTCCTTCAGGAACCGTGTAATGGAATGGGTCGTAACCCCAGTTAAAGCTGTCGAGCATTCGTAAGTCGTTCATTAACGCTTGTGCATCGCCCGTTGAAGGGTCATAGCCGTCGAGTACGTCTTCGATAACTCTGTTTTCATCTTCATTACCACATAAGGCAGCGGCAGGTTTTACATCACACAGTTTCCCAACGGTATCGGTAATATCGACGCGGCTTGCTTCATCTTCATCAACGGTGGCGATATCAAATGCTGGCAAGATATGCAAAGTCGTCAGACCGGCATCTTTCAGCGCTTGAAGATGTTTGACTGATTCACGATCCGCTTCCGTAAGCGCAAGGTATTTTCCATTTAGGCTCGCTGTGCCGAGTTTGTCGCTGAAGCTAAAGTCACGCAGGTGAGATTCGTAAAGTACATGATCTTCGTCTTTCTTTACGGTTGGTCGTTCGTAGTCGTCCCAGTTCGTAGGCTTCAAGGTTGAATCATTCAGGTCAATCACTTGAGAGTATGCAGAGTTCTTCGACAAGCTGAGAGAGTAAGGGTCTGTCACAAGGCGATTTTCTATTTTGCCAGTGGTTGGGTGGTAAACCTTCACTTGGTAGCGGTAGTACATGTTGACGGCGTTAGACACCGATTCTGTTGCCCAGATGCCTGTCTCAGTACTTTCCGTCATTGGGATGACTTGTGAACTTTTTAGATCTTCACTGTATAAGACTAGCTCAACATCTTGGGCTGTAGGTGCCCATAGTTTAAAGGTAGCTGCGCTGCCGTCGATAATAGCACCGAGTTCTTCACTCATTGCATTACCGGCATCCTCACTAGCAAATACCGCGTCAAGCACGCCTGGTTTCTGAATCTCGGTCGAAGAGATAACATCGCCATTGGCATTGTAGGCTACAACAATGATCTGAGATTTCAAAATGGTGCGCAGTGTTGTGTCATCAACGTCAATCGCGACTGCTGGTAAACTTGCTAGGTGGCGGAAACGTTCTTTTAATTCAGAGGATAGCTCGCCATCTTTGCTCAGTTCAATTGCAGTGCCACCGACAATCTCTTTGTCATCATTCATTGAGATGCTGTTATCCAATGCATAGAAGAGTTTTAAAGAATCTGCATTGCTGGCCGCTTCCCAACCTATGGTCGTTGCATCAAGCCAATGTGCTTTTTGACCATCAATATTCACTGGTCGTTCTGAGATAGGCTCGTAGTACAATTCGCTGCTGCCATGGAAACCAAACACACCTTGAGATTCACCGAGTTTATCTAGCTCAACTTTCGAGTTCGCGCTACCAAAGGCTTTTTTGTCACCATTGTGTAAGATGAAGTTCATACACTTATGCGGGTCAGCGGCATCGGGATCGACTTTCAATACATAGTAGGCGCCGTAAGTATCGCTAATGCCATCGTATTCGTAAGGGCTGTTCCAATCGGTTCCAGTCTCACTCAACCCCATTCCGACTAAATCGGTACTGGTACAGCCTTCACCATTCCACAGGTGCAGTCCCCAGCCGTCATAAGTCGATCCAGAAGTGCTTGCTGCGGCGACATCACGTTTATAGTAGATAACCACTTCGTTTTCTGCTGCAGGGTATAGCCCACTGCTGCCAGTGTCAGTACCGTTGTCGCTGTTATTATCACTGCCACAACCTGCGATTAAAGTAGCGGTGAAAAGAAGTAAAATCGCTCTGGTTAAGGTCGATTTCTTGAAGCTTCTTTTCTTTGTATTGTTAAAGGTATTTCGTAGAGTTAAACATTGATTAATATTTATATTGTTCACGTTTCGATATCCATATTTCACTTTTTATGAAGATGAATATCCTAGTCTTAACGGTGGTCAACTATTTGTGATGTCTATATGTAAAGTTGTTTTTAATAAGTAAAAATAAGAAACCTAGTGTCGATATCACGATTTGTACTTGGTTTATGTAGATTTACTTGGATCAAGAACTCATATATTTAATATCAATAGGATAGGGCGTAGCGGCCGGGCGTAGAGAATAAGGATGAGAGCTCATCCTTATAAATGTGAGGAAGATATCGAAATGTTTGGGTGTTAATTTAACTTGGGAATTAAGTTAATTGTCAATTAGCCTATATTTTTTTCTATATAATATCGACAAGGGTTTTAATTATTTAATGGTAATACCCAAACCAAGGATGCCAGCGGTTTTAATTCAATATTGAAGCAGCCAACTCCTTCCTCCACACGTAATTCTTGTGACTGAATAGATTCGATATGTTCATTAAGCAAGTAACTACCATCCGTAATTGTGATTACTTGGATTACATCACGTGGAATAACTAAGCAAACACGCTCTGTAGTGTGCAGGCTGAAATTCGCAGCAACTATGGTGAGTTCTTGGTCGTCATATCGCAGAAATGCGTAAACCGAATCACTCAAATTATTGCTTTGGTGTAAGTCTCGGTAATGCCCAGTCATTGAAGAGTGCTCGAGCGAAAAGTTCATCACCTTCTGATAAAAGTGACGCAGTTGCTTTTCGTTATCGTCCAATAGCCCGCCATCGAATGCGCCGTGGTTCATCCATTTTTGATGCTGTGGGACACCGACGTAATCGAAGATGGATGTACGCGAGGGTTGCCCAAAGCCTGCGTTCTCCGCGCCCGGTTCGCCGACTTCTTGTCCGAAGTAAATCATCGTTGGTGAACTGCTCAATAAGGCGCTGACGAGCATTGCAGGTTTGGCGATATTTGGGTCGCCTACAAATTCAGGAGACGCGATGCGCTGTTCATCATGGTTATTTAAGAAGTGCAGCATGTGATGTTCGATGTCCATCATTTGATGCTGAATCTCGGGAATGATGGCTGTTGAAGCTTTACCCTGCATAACAGATTTAAGTCCATCGTATAGGTCTACTTTGTCGTATAGATAGTCCACTTTTCCTAAGTGAATGTAGTCACGGTATAAGTCTGGCTGATATACCTCTGCCATAAGAAAGGCATCGGGGTTTTGCATTTTTATTGATGAGTTGAGATAGCTCCAGAACTCGACTGGTACCATTTCAGCCATATCGTAACGAAACCCATCGACGCCTTTATCTAACCAGAACAAGGCGATCTCTCGGAACTTAACCCAAGAGTTAGGCACATCGATGAATTTCCAGAAATAGAAGTGTTCTCGGCAATCACGTTGAGCATAGTTACTCGGTAATTCAGGGAAGTCCTTTGAACCGTCAGGGCGCACACCGTAATTGATCTTCACAGTTTCATACCAATCGTCGAAGTTGGGTTTAGCTAGGCGTGAGCCATTACCAGTCCATTTAGCGGGCATTTCGACAAATGGAGAGTTTAGGGCTAGATGTTGTTCACCACCAAGTGGAGTAAAGTCAGGCTCGATATTCGGAAGCTCAAAAGGGGTGTTGGGGATGTAGTAGAAGTTATTGTTTCTGTGGTATTCGAGTGTAGTGTCATCGTGAGCACCAAAGTCACTGACGCCTTGTGGGTTATTCAGCCCCTCATAATGACGCGCAACGTGGTTAGGGACGATATCGATGATCACCTTTAAGCCGTGGTCGTGACTTCTTTTTATTAGCGCCTCAAATTCCTCTAGTCTGTGATCGGGATTATCAGCGAGATCAGGGTTTACCGAGTAGTAATCTTTTACGGCATAAGGAGAGCCCGCACGGCCTTTTACTATGCTTGGGTGATCGTCTGAAATACCAATGTGTTTGTAGTCATTGATTAACGCGTGGTGAGGAACTCCGGTATACCAAATGTGAGTCATTCCAAGCTTGCGAATTTCAGACAGCGCTTTGTCTGTAAAATCACTGAATTTGCCAACGCCATTTTGTTCGATTGTGCCCCATGGGACATGTTGGGTGTTTTTATTGCCAAATAAACGCGTAAAAACTTGGTAGATGGCGTACTTTTGGTTGCACATATTTATAATTCCTTTAACTTCCATCATGTTATGTAGGGATGAAAGGGCTTGTTTATTTTTTGCAGGCTAACCGAATTACAATACGCCTTACTCATCCTTATCAAAATCTACAGGGCGTAATTGCCACAGTATGTGAGCTGTTACCCAAAAGGAGTTGATGTTGTCTTCATCTATTCAAATCGCTATCACTTATTTGGCTCTAGTAGCGGTGTCTGCGTTGTTTGCGGAAAGCTCAAAAGCGCTATTGGCGTGGTATTTCGTTATCGGTGTCGTGACGTTTTTTGTGTATGCAAAAGACAAGCGAGCCGCGATTAATGGTAATTGGCGCGTGCCAGAGAAAACCCTGCACATCTTTTCGGTAGCTGGTGGTTGGTTAGGGGCTTTGATCGCACAAGATAAGCTGCGTCATAAAACACAAAAACAGCCGTTCAGAGCGATTTATTGGTCGACAGTGGTCATCAATGTAGCGGCGTTTGCCTGGACGTTAACGCCTAACTGGCAGGCGATGTTTGGTCGTTGGCTTGGTGAACTTGTGGGGTATTTATAACGAGAATAACGGTTAGCAGCGGAGTACTAACCGTTAAGATATAGAAGTTATTCGATTAGAGCATCGGAATGGTCGATGCTAACAGCAAGCCTGCCATACCATAGTTGAAGCTTTTGATGCGGACTGGCGTTGTTAGCCAGTGTTGTAGCTGCTTGCCTGCTGCTGTCCAGAAGGTCACCGATGGCAGGTTAGCTAGCGTAAAAACGGCTGCGATGATTGCAAGTTCCCACCATGAACTGCCACTGCTATAAACAGAAATGGCTGTCAGTGCCATTGACCAACCTTTCGGGTTAACCCATTGAAAACTTGCCGCGCCGATGAAGGTCATCGGTTTATAAGCTTCAGTGCTTTTCGCTTTTCCACTCTTGGCTATTTTAATTGCGAGGTACACCAAGTAAGCAAGGCTCAGGTATTTCAATACTTGGTGAGTCACCGGATAGGCGTTGAAAACCCCCATTAAACCAAAGCCAACCAATAGCAACATAGCAGCAAAACCTAGAGCAATGCCAAGCATGTGTGGAATGGTGCGGGCAAAGCCAACATTGGCACCAGAAGTCATGAGCATGATGTTATTTGGACCCGGCGTGAAGGTCGAGACAAACGCAAACAAGGCAAGTGCGCTAAGTTGTTCTAAAGGCATAATGGTTCTCCAGCAATAAAATGAACGAAGTGACTGACCGGTCATGACTTTCACGTGTTGAGAAACATAGTAGGTGGAAAGTGAGGCAATTATGTGCTTTTATTTCCTCTATTATCACTAAATGCACAATAATAAGTACTTATGGATAGGTTTGACGAAAGGATATTGCAAGAGCTTAAGTTGGACGGCAGAATCTCCAACATTGAGCTCTCAGAGCGAATTGGTTTATCGGCTTCAGCGACGTTAAGGCGTGTACAAGATCTTGAGCGCAAAGGCATCATTCAAGGTTATCGTGCGGTTCTAGATAACGGCTTAATGGGCGTGGGTTTTATCGCCTATGTTTCAATTGGTTTATCAAGCCACAAAAAATCTGCTCAATTGGAGTTTGAAGAGCACGTCGCTATGGAGAAAGAGGTGGTCGAGTGTCACAACATCACCGGTGCCAATGAGTACTTGTTGCGAGTCGAGACTAAAGACTTGCAGAGCTATAAGAAGTTTCATGCCGATGTGCTAGGGGAGTGTGCTCAGGTTCAATCCATCACAACCATGGTAGTGATGGACACTCCTAAAGATGAACGTTAATCGATCTTAAATATCAGGAGCGGCTCAGTGCCCAATACCAATCAGTTGTTATTGTTCTTAGATGTGGTTCAACAAGGGTCGTTTACTAAAGCGGCAACCTTGCACGATATGGACAATTCCTCACTTTCTAAACAGATCAAAAAGCTTGAGCAAGACTTAGGTGTTCAGTTACTCAACCGTTCTACTCGTTCGCTTTCTTTGACGTCAGCTGGGGAAGATATTCTTGCGCAAACCTATGTGTTGAAAGACACCATTAATCAGATTCAAGGCATTGCTGATTCGTATCAGTCTGAGCCTAAAGGTGTGCTGCGAATTACGTCGCCCATCTATTTTGGTCAGCAATACCTGCAACCTATCATCACGCAGTTCATGAGAAAGTACCCAGATGTACAGATCGTACTTTCACTAGACGACAAGATCGCTAATATCATTGCTGGGCAGTTTGATATCGCGTTTCGTTTCAGTAAGTTGGTGGAATCAAATCTAATTGCGAAGAAGATAGCCGACAGTAACTTCATGCTGGTCGCCTCGAATGACTTTGTGAAGCGGCATGGTAAGCCGAAAACGCCACAAGATCTGTTGTCTCTGCCTGCGGTGATTTATACCAACGGTGATATGACGGTGGATCATCTGCGTATCAGTGAAGAGCCGCATGGCAACATTTTCCAGAGCCTGACGATTCGTGGTAACTACAAGGTGAGTGATGTTCGTACTATGGTGTCTTGTGTGAAAGATGGCTTAGGTTATGGCTTCCTTGATCAATCAAACCTGTACGCATCGATGAAAGAGTTAGGCTTAGTGACACTGCTTCCTGATTACGCCATCTCAACAGCGGATACCGCCATTTACGCTGTCTACCCACACCGTAAGCAGACCAAGCTAGTAAAAGAGTTCATCACCTCAGTGCAAGATTATATTGGGTCACCAACGATTTGGGAGAAGATGCAGCAAGGTTAGCGGTTTCTCTGCCATATCAAATCAAAAAAGAAGCCAGAACGTCACACGAACTGGCTTCTTTTTACTTTTCTAGCGCTCACTAATTTACAATGTAAAGTTCAGCTATAGCTAGCGTGAGCGGCTATTATTCCACAAAGAGTACGTCTTCAATCGCAGTTAGTGCTCGTGAATCACCTCATTACCACTTGGGTAAGCTTTTGTACCCAAGTGGTCATCAATTTCTACTTCTTGATCGACGATCAGTGCCCGTTTCATAGATCTTAATATTTTACGTTAGAGTGACGTTGTCACACTTGGTGGGGGATGCATCACCGCTGCATTCAGGTACAGGTCTTTAACCATGGGTTTCTGGTGAGCGGTTGAGCCTTATTTGATGAAAGGCAAGCTAGAGATAACAATCTTTATTGAAGCAAGATCACACGATTTATGGAGTGCGTACGGATTAGTCTTTGCAGACTTCTTATCGTTATGTATTCCTGAGATACTGAACCGAGTTTAAGGCGGAGCGTGTAGAGACTGCGTCTCTTGTCACCATCAGGGCTAATAGCCTCAGAAATTAACTACTCAATATAGTCTGCTTGTGGTCGATATAGGGTAGAACGAAACCGAATTAGGTTAAACATTCTATGAGTACAATGGGAATCGCAATTGGTGCGACTGCTCTTTCGTTAATACTTATTGCCGTGTGGCTGATTTCTTTATCACTGAGAAAACAGCGCTTGGAACAAGAGCGTAAAGCGCGTGCTGTTGCTTACCGAAAGGCGATTGAAAAAGCACGTATCCAAGAGCAAAAAGAGCGCCACTTTAAAGCCGAAACCGGACATGTCCCGTCGATTCTATTTTTGGCGAAAGAGGCGGAGCGCAACAATATTAAGGAAGCGTTATATTGGTACGATAAAGCAGCACATTTGGATAACGTTAACGGTATGTACGGCATTGTGCGTATAAGTATGAAGCGCAAAGAAGACCTGATCTTAAGAGAGCAAGCTAACTTTTGGCAGCTTGCGATCGCGGCCTTAGACAACGATATGTCGGCGAAATTTGAGATGGGTAAAGCGCTGGTTCATGGCCGTGGAACCGTAAAGAACATTCCCAAGGGTTACACCTATATTGAGGAATCTGCCGCTGGTGGTAATACCGAAGCGATGCTGTTCATGGGTGACTGGTGCCTAGACAAAGAAAACCCAGACTACTCCGCAGAAAGCTCTGTTGATTGGTATCGCAAAGCGGCTGAGAAAAACAACCTAGATGGTAAGATTAAACTTGGCATGAGCTACTTAAATGGCGTCGGCGTAGAACCAAATCATGGTGAGGCGGTGTACTGGTTTGAAACTGCAGCAGAAAAGAACAGTGCAGAGGCGATGTTTAGAGCCGGTGATGCATGGATAGACCATGGTGACAACGGTAATGCGATTGCTTATATCTGGCTATTCCTATCTGCTCACTTTGGCTATTCAGAAGCTAAGCAGCAGCGAGATAAAGTAGGTGGTGAGCTGGGTGTCGATGCGGTTGTGGGCTTACAAGCGCTGACTAAACCGATCATGACGAAGCTTACTCAACAAGCGATCACCAAGCATTCAATAATCAAAGCGCTCAATAAGCTCTACAAACGCAATATACCGATTCCAAAGAAAGTGAAAGAAGCGTCTGATGAAGAGGGTGAGTCATTAAATGTAGAGGCTAGCCATCTAGAAACGTCGCTATCGAATACAGAGCAAGCACCAGTAGAGAAGCAAGCCAATCAGACTAGTGACCCTCTAGATTTTAGTCAGTCTAATTGGAGCAGAAGCTAGTTAGTGGTGTTCACTGGATTATCCATGGGACATGTTATCCATCGTGATAAGTTAATACAGCTTGAGTGGATATAATGAAATTCAGACAACAAAAAAGGGAAGCCGATGCTTCCCTTTTTCTTTATATAGCTTTGGCTTACGAGCGAATAAAGGCTAATTAAGCTTTGTTCTGCTCAGCTTTACATACTGCAGCTGTGAACACTACGTCTGTCGAGCTGTTAAGCGCAGTTTCAGCAGAGTCTTGAATCACACCGATGATGAAACCTACCGCTACCACTTGCATCGCAACATCGTTCGAAATACCGAATAGACCACATGCTAGAGGGATAAGCAGCAGTGAGCCACCCGCAACACCAGATGCACCACATGCAGATACCGCAGCAACAAGGCTTAGTAGGATAGCAGTGAAGATATCAATCTCAATACCCATAGTGTGTACAGCAGCCAGCGTTAACACAGTGATAGTGATTGCAGCGCCAGCCATGTTGATGGTTGCACCTAGTGGGATAGATACAGAGTAAGTGTCTTCGTCTAGGTTTAGTTTCTTACAAAGGTTCATGTTTACTGGGATGTTCGCAGCACTTGAACGAGTGAAGAATGCAGTTACACCTGATTCACGAATACATTGGAATACTAGAGGGTATGGGTTCTGCTTTGTTTTAACGAAAACAAGCAGTGGGTTAACCACTAGAGCAATGATTAGCATTGAACCTAGTAGTACCGCTAGAAGTTGACCGTAGCTTGCTAGCGCCTCAAAACCAGTGGTTGCGAAAGTCGCTGAAACGAGACCGAAGATACCAAATGGCGCTAGGCGAATGATGAAGCGAACAATGTGTGAAACACTGTGGCTTAGATCTTCGAAAACCGCTTTTGTTGTTGCAGATGCGTGGTGCAGAGCAAGACCAAGACCGATAGCCCAAGCAAGAATACCGATGTAGTTTGCGTTCATTAGCGCGCTTACTGGGTTGTCTACAAGTTTAAATAGAAGCGTGTGAAGAACTTCACCGATACCTTGAGGAGGAGTAGCACCTTCTGCGCCAGCAACTAGCGTCAAAGTGGTTGGGAACATGAAGCTCAGTACTACTGCTGTTAGTGCTGCAGAGAAGGTACCAATCAAGTAAAGCACGATAATTGGACGCATATGAGTATGCTGACCTTTCTTTTGGTTTGCGATAGAAGCTGCAACAAGAATGAATACTAAAATTGGGGCAACAGCTTTCAGAGCGCCAACAAACAGACTACCTAAAAGGCCTGCGTCTTGAGCTGCTGAAGGAGAAACCATGGCGAGAACGACACCGAAAACAATACCAGCAAGGATCTGTAGGACAAGATTCCCACGAGCGATGCGGGCGAGCATGTTGTGATTTTGCATAAAATACCTGCAATTGTTAATTTATTATAGTGATGTATCTTTTATAAAGTTGTACCGAATCCGACTATACACTAGTGGAATGGGCGGTCATATTAGCTGGATCGTAGCGGGTGTCTAGGAATAGTTTACTTTTAGTGTGATTGTTTGCACTACGTGGTGTTTTTAGAGCTAAATGTTAAATAAATGTATTTTGATTGAGCTATAAATCTGCAAATTCATATTTGATGGAGCTAATATACTGTAAATTAGAGGGTGTAAATGGCGATTGGTGAGAACATTGTGTGCGTAAATAGTCGCTTCCCCATCACGTTGAAAAAAAGCCCCTTGCGATAAACATCATGGGGCTTGAAGTTTTCAGTTAAACGATGAGCTATGAACTTAGCTCGCGGCCATGCGTCAACTGTTTAAGCAGAGCCTTTCTTAATGTTGCGGCTTTCTGACTGTACGTTTCGGTACATTTTGGACAGCTGCTTATTGTTAGCGCGTTGCTCTGCTAGAGAAGCGCCGTTTCTTGCTTGTTCTCTCAGTAGCTTTTGATAGTTAGTAAATCGTCTTTCAGACAGTTCACCACTCTCAATAGCAGCCCTTATCTTGCATCCCGGCTCTGATTCATGATGACAATCAGAGAAGCGGCAGTGCATTGCTAACTCTTCTACGTCTGAAAAGGTTTCACTTACGCCTTCAGCGCAGTCTGCAAGTTGTAGCTCTCGCATTCCAGGAGTGTCGAGTAGCAAGCCACCTGACTCGAGCAAGTGGAGCGATCGTGATGTCGTTGTATGACGTCCTTTACTGTCGTCTTCACGAATACCACCAGTTGCCTGCGATGCTTCACCTAGCAATGAGTTAACCAAAGTTGACTTACCCACACCAGAAGAGCCCATTAGCGCGACGGTCTTGCCGGTTTTACACCAAGGTGAAAGTACTTGGGTTGAGTCTTGATCTAGGCTGTTGACCGCTTCGATCATGAGCATCGGGTCTAAGCTTTGTACCTGTCGTACTTTGTCTTCCCAGTCGTCACACAAGTCTTTCTTAGTTAGGACGATAACCGCTTCAACTTGGGCTTCATTGGCAAGTGCTAGATAGCGTTCAATGCGACTCAGATTAAAGTCGTTGTTCAATGAAACCACGATAAACACTGTGTCGATATTGGCTGAAATATATTGTTCAGCAACACGACTGCCCGCAGCTTTTCGGCTAAAGAGCGATTGGCGTTCGAGTAAGCGATCGAATTGCAGTTCAGAGTTCAATATTACCCAATCGCCAACGGTCATTGCGGGTTGGTTGTGATGAATGGGTAAAGTGATTTCGCCCTGCTCAGACGCCAATGTGTAGCCAATGCGATGGTGCGCGGTGATACGTGCTATTACTGAATGGTCGTAATCTTCAAGTGTCAGTTGTTGTTGAAATACAGGTTGCCATCCAAGTTGTTGAAGTGATATTGGATGAGAAAGTGTAGTTTGTGAATTCATGTCTATTTACCCAGACGTGCGAGCTTTCTTATGGGAGCATTTACTTCTTGTGAGATCTCTTATCGTTGGTGAGACCAGAATCGTTACAAGCTCAAAAAGCGTCGTGACGTCAAAAATGCGTTAGAGTTTGGTTCGAATTCAAATAGATAGGACCCCGGATTGATTCATGCGTAGTGAGCATGCTTTGATCAGGTGTAAACCGGGTAAAAGTGTGCGGTAGCCAGCTGGTGGTTTAATGTTGGTAGTTCGAGATTAAAGTTGGTTTAACCAAACAAAATTAACGCATGACTTTTATTGCCAGTTTTAGTGTTTTTATTACAATCATCTTCTATTCTCCTTGGTTATTAATGTGGTCACGCTTTGCACAGAAAGCGAGCAAATTTTAACAAAAAGCCACGATGGCGAGAAGTCATCGTGGCTCGTTTTGTCTAATTTTTTACCGATATGTGTTGCGACTCTTAATAAGCCTCATGAGCATCAGTTTCTACAATTAGTGGTGATCGTGATTCATCTTTTTCATGCCACTCATCACTTTCTTAATAGGTGCTTCGAAAGTTTGTGTTTCGCCATTCGCGAAAGTCAGTGTCATTTCGATCTGCTCACCTTCTTTTAGACCATTTTTAAGGTCGAATAACATAATGTGCAGGCTGCCAGGCTTAAGTACGGCTTCACCATTAGCAGGGATTGTGATCTGTTGAACCTGACGCATTTTCATCACGTCACCTTCAACGATAACATCATGAAGCTCTACCTTACCTGCAGCTGGTGTTGTCGCAGAAACGATAGCGCGATCTTTGTCACTATGGTTCATTAGGGTCGTAAATACTGCGCTGTTCACCGCTGTTGGCGGTGTCGCACGAGCGTACGCGTCATGTACCATGATGTCGCTTTTTGCGTGAGCAAGAGGAGTGAGCAATAAGCCTGCTAGAGCAAGTGCTTTTAACTTCATGTTGTTGTCCTTATTGTTTTATGTGTTGGTCTGGGACCTGACTTTACGTTTCGAACTCTATTGGTTGAGTTCTTTATTTTTGTACACGCTGTTTCTAGAGCTTCTAGAGTTTCTTAGCACTCTAACGCGTCAATGTGTTGATCGCTTCAACAATTGGTGCAGGCGTCAACGTGTGCGGTACTTTAGTAATCAAGGTACCGTTGGGCTTTAAAAAGTAGAAATATGAGCTGTGGTCAAGTGTGTATCCTAGCTCTGAATCTTCAAGCTGTGTCTTTCTGAAAATAACACCGTATTTATGCGCCAGATTCGTGGTTACATCCAATGGACCACTCATCCCTTCAATCATTGGGTTGAAGTACTGCGCGTATTTATATGACGCTTCCGCGGCATCGCGCTCTGGATCGAGAGAAACAAACATCGGGCGAATCTTGGCTTTCGATTCATCAGAGATTTGGTTGAGGGCTCCAGCTAGCATCGCTAGTGACGTTGGGCAAACGTCAGGACAGCGTGTGAAGCCAAAGTAAACGATACGAATTCTGTCATCGGTTTCGTCAAAGAGTTTTATTGGTTGGTTGTCTTTTCCAAAAAGCGTTGTTTCGGAGAATTGTTGTTTTTCAACGTGTTGCTCTTGAGCCTCTGTTTGACCATCGAGATAGCTTTTTACTCCAAAGCCAAGTACAAACGCTACAACCAGCGCTAGCGACCAATTCTTACTCATCTTGTCATCCTTATTGCAGGTTTTACGGTTTCAACACCATCGGTGAGCTCACCAAGCCAAGTCATGTGATCCATGGTACACACGGGCAAAATGACATCACCTTCATAGATGTTGTTACCAGTATTTTTTAATTGGAAACGTGCTGAGCCCATTTCCATCTCTAAACCGGTCAGCGATAGCATCAAGGTTTCCGAGGCCGCGCCTTCCCACACCACTTTGATTTTTGTTGGGACTAGAGGTTGAGCTGTTTCATGCTCAAGGGTCATAGCAACGCTGTCTTGCTCACACGATGTTGTTGAAAGCATGCAGTAGTCATCTAAGTTGACGTCAGGAGAGTGGCTCTCTACTACCGATTTAAATTGCTCGACTGCCTGTGGTCCATAAAAGCCAGCGACCAGCGCAATACCGAGCGCAGCAACCTTTAATGCTGGGTGCATGTCGTGTTCTCATTTGATTTTATAAGAACGGCGATGGTATCACACCACTCAATACGTGCTTGTATCAAAAAGCAATTTTGTGCGTATGGTAGATATAAAAAAGCGAAGCCAGTAGCTTCGCTTTGATTCAATTTACTGACACGTCGCTATTTAAGGAAAGCACCCTACATGCGAAATGCCGCTCGATTGTTAGAGGTTAGTCAGCATTGCGCTCGGCAAACTTTTCTAAGCCAAGAACTAATGCGATGGCAACCAACATCATGATCACAGCCAAGGTCAGTTGAGAAGGCTGAGAGGTGACGGCTTCGAAGTTAAATGGAGACAAGTTCTCTTGAATGAGAGGCACTTGCTCACCTTTAGAGTTGATGCGCCAGCTGATGGTCTCTTTCCAAGGCCAGATCTTAGGCAGCGTACCGATCATCAAACCAGTTAAGAACACAAGCGTGAAGTCGCGGAATGAACGCAATAGCCAAGACAGTACATGTGAGAAAGTCAGCAGTCCGAGCACACAGCCCGCAAGGAATAGCGCAAGTACATCGACTTGAAATGATTTAACGGCGCCAAGCACTGGGCCATACATGCCAATCAGGAGCAGAATAAAGCTGCCTGAAATACCGGGTAAAATCATCGCGCAGATAGCAATTGCACCCGCAATTAAGACGTTGATGCTGGTTGGCTCCATTTGCAGTGGCTTAAGCACAGTTATGCTATAAGCGAAGGCAACGCCAAGCAGTAGAAAGACGAATCGAATCATATCGCGCTTTTCTACTTGCTTAAGAATGTGGAAAACCGACACCAAGATTAAACCAAAGAAGAAAGACCACAGTGGAACTGGGTGGGTGACCAATAACCAAGAAATCAGTTTTGCGAATGTCGCAATGCTGGTGAACACGCCAGCGAATAATGAAATTAGGAAAAAGCCATTGATGTGGTTAAACGCGGCTTTGAAGCCTTCGCGCTTCCATAAACCAAGTACGCTAGGGTTAATTCTGCGAATGCTTTCTAAAAGCGTATCGTAAATACCTGTGATGAATGCGATGGTTCCGCCTGAAACGCCTGGGACAACGTCAGCCGCGCCCATGGCCATGCCTTTGAAAAAAGTACTTAAGTAGTTCATTGCTTCATAGAGTTGAGGGTGATTTCGTGCAGTATACAAACTTTGCTGTCAAAAAAGTATGAATATGCTACTAAGAAGGTGCTTTTCTTACTCTCTTAATTGTAAGGCAATACGTTGATGTGAATATCTGCCTAACATTTAAAATACAGTCACTTAGTAATTTATCATTAATGCTAGGGATGAAACTGGTCTCTTATCAATATTGCATCTTGATTGCATTATGCAAATGCACTTTGCAATTCGCATGTAAAATTAGCCGCTTTTATGCGATGCAGGGCTTATAAAATGCCTAATTAAAGTTGGCACGCTAACTGCATAGTACTAATCGACCCTTCTTAAGCCGAGGGTCACCTAGCCAACTGACGTTGTTAGTGAACCTATGATTTGTTCACAAATATATAGAGCCAATCGCGATTATTGCGGTTGGCTATTTTTTTGCCTGTCATTTGGTGTTCTCCTTTTTCTACTCCCGCCTCTATACTTTCAGGCTCTGAATTTCAGGTGAAAAAAAAGCCAGCCACCGTCGGTGACCAGCTTGTGTTTTCTCGAATTTCGAATCCGTTTAGTAACCCATTAACTGCAACAAATTCTCTGCTGTGCTTATCGCTTCTTTACGGTTAGCAATGTTGAGCTTCTGATAAAGATTTCGAATGTGAGTTTTGATCGTGGTGCCTGCTACATCCAGTTCTTGAGCGATTTGCTCGTTACTGAACCCAGAATAGATCAAGCCCAGTACCTGCCATTCACGTTGAGTGAGTGGGCTGGTGCGCACAAGCTCAGGAATGTTCGGGTGGTTAACCAAGTTTTCAACAAAGTCTTCATCAAAGTGAACGGAGCGGCTGCGCTGAGTGGTCGAGATATCCTTCATGATTTGTTGTGCTCGGTGACGTTCTAAATCACCTAGGCCTGGCTTGTTGCTCAACTTATCTAAGATATGTCCGATAGTGCCACCATCGACCAAGAAGTTACCGACCATGCCTGTTTGGTTGGTCATGTGTAGGGCTTCTTCAAGTAATACACGTGCGCTGTCTTCATCGTTGATTTGCGTGCGTAAAACAGCCTCGACGATCAAGTTTCTATTCGTATCGGTAATCAAGTGTGAGCGCTGTGCTTCGCTCTTTAAGAATGCTAATGCCTCTTCAGCCTCTTCATATTGCTCAAGAATAATGTGAGCACGCACGATGTTTCGCCACTGAAGCTGACAGAAGTGGTTGCTAGCAGACTCCGGTCTTACAGCAACGCTTAGCCAGTCACGGATTACATCTTTATCGCCTTTCACTTGCCAGAACAAGATCAGAGACAGTGAAGCATTCGCCGTCCAGTCAACGTGGTAGGTTGATTGGCGTAACAAGTGTTGGATCTGGTCAATAAACTTCGACGCTTTGTCGATCTCACCACGGCTCAATGAAATACGAGCTAGCATTGAGTAACTATGAAGGTGTTTACTTGGAGAGTGGTGACCGAGGATATCTAAGCCTTTGTAGCAACACTCTTCCGCTTCATCTAAACGGTTCCAACACCAGAAGATCTGAGCTCGTACGCGTAGCAAGAATTCATGTAGAGGTACGTATTGAAGTTGATGTTCTTCAATCAACTTGAACGCGCTGTCTTGCAATTCAAATGCCGCTTGAACGTAGCCTTGAGCAATCAAGATTTCACTTTGTTGAAGAATCGCCCACAGTGCTTGATGGTAAACCTGATACTGGCGAGCCAACTTCTCAGTTTGCTGCATCATTGGTAGAGCGCGGCTCAGGTTACCCATGACATGATTGACTTCGCCAACAACTGAGGTTGCCACAATGCGGCTGCGATAAACCGTGGTATTAAGCTGGCTTAGAGAAAGCTCTGCGAGTTCGAGTGCTTTCTCTGGTTCGTTGCTGTTAATGGCTACCTGTGCACGTAAGGCGTTGTACTGGCCTTGTTGTTGAGTATCTAGCTCGATGTTTCGTGCTTGATACTGAGTTTCTGCCTCTTCTAACAGGGTGCCCACCTGATCATATCTGTGCTGACTCTGCGCTAGCCATGCCCGTAGCATCGACAGTTTTGGCTCGCTGTAGAGCTGATCGGTTGTAAGCTGCTTGATCGCCATTTCTAGTGATGACAATTCGCCTTGGTTGAACATTTGCCAACCGTGTTCACTGAGGATCTTAACAATTAAATCAGGATCATCGGCGCGCTGTGCGTGACGTAGGGCTTGGTGAGGTGTTTTCTTTTTGATCCAGGCTTTTGCTGCACTGCGGTGTAATTCAGCTTCTTGTTGCGGAATGCGAGCTTGGCGTTCATGAGCAAGGAATTCACCAAACAGGTTGTGGAAGCGATACCAGTTCTTCTCACCTTCAAGAGGGTAGATGAACAGACCAAATCGGTTTAGAGACTCGATCATACCGAGTGCGTCTTCACGCTGAGTAAGCGCGCATACCAGTTCATCATTAAAGTGATCAAGTACAGAACATTGCATCAAGAACTGGCGGGTTTCTTTGTCCAGCAGGTCGAAGACTTCTTCAACCAAGTAATCCCACAAGTGAGCATGATTGAAGTGAGAGAATGACTCAGCAGACTGCGCCAGTGTGCGTTTTTGGTGCTGTGCTTGAAGGGCGATAAGTTGCAACGCAGAAGGCCAACCTTCGACATAACTACAAATACTATCGGCGGTTGTGTCATCAATACCATCGGCAACGCGCTGATTAAAGAAGCGTGTCGTCTCTTCGGTATCGAATGCCAAAGAGTCATTGCCTAATTCGATCATTAAGTCACGAACGCGAAGGTTTGCTGTACCCAGTGGCGGTGTGCCGCGGCTGGTCACAACAAGCGTTAGGTTGTCGGGCATGTGCTTTAGGAAAAAGCGCATGGCTTCGTGGATGTCGTCATTGTTAACCAGGTGATAGTCATCCAATACAAGGAAACATTCCTGATGGAATTCAGACATCTCGGCGAAGACTTCGCTTAATAGAGAATGCAGCGATGAAAATTGTCTTTTCTCTGCCAGTTTTTGCGCATTAGGACAGGCGTTTTGCGTCGCTTTATTGAGTGATTGAAGTAGGTAGTTGATGAAACGGAAGGCATCGTTGTCACTATCATCGATGCTATACCAACCTACGTTAGGTTTTTCTACCAACCACTGGGCAGCCATGGTGGTCTTGCCGTATCCAGCTGGGGAGCGGAACAGTACGAGTTTATAGCAATCTGCATTCTGAAGCAGATCGAGAACCCTAGGACGCAGAATTGCATTGTGTAAGCGGCCGGGACGAGTCAGTTTCGAAGGGATCCACATGTCGAAGTTTTACACCTATTCCGTGGCTATGGTCTGGAATCTATCAAGCACGCATTGAGTGCTGTCCAATGACACTAGCCTAATTACTTAAGTCTTTACTCATATTACGTGAAGCAAAACGACACCGACTATGATCCTCCGCAGAAACCTTGCACTCCTGCATGTTTTTGAGTCTCTACGCCCTTTATTTGTGACTTTTCTCACAAAATGTGGTGGTTCGATAATGTGACTTTGTTTCTG
Source organism: Vibrio sp. IB15 (assembly GCF_016406055.1). Classification (NCBI taxonomy): domain Bacteria; kingdom Pseudomonadati; phylum Pseudomonadota; class Gammaproteobacteria; order Vibrionales; family Vibrionaceae; genus Vibrio; species Vibrio sp. IB15. The sequence continues at coordinate 50,487 of NZ_JAEFCE010000005.1, read as the reverse complement.
TTTGCACTGCATTTAATGCAAAAGATGATACCCGGAAAATATTTTCGTGATCTGAAACTCAGATTTGACAATGACTCTGATTAGGTCAAATAAAAATCACATCAACCGAAGTTAAGTTATCGAACGGGAGCTTGTGATCTTAGTCACTCCAAGTTTTTGTTCGAAGTCAGAACATGAGAGTCAGATCACTAACCCTATGTCGGTACGCCCCCTACGCCCTCCCATCTACTCCTTGTTTGGCGCGTTAGCGGGAGGATGTTTAGTTTCTGGTGACCATGCACGATATGTCACAGATGAATTAGAACTATTAAAAGCGAGATTTCTGAAATGAAACCAACTCAGCAAAAAACTTTCGATAAAATGTCGTTCCAAGAAAGCGTTAAGAAACATCTATCTGCAACCTACGCAACTACTATAGAAAACGCAGATAGCCGCGCATGGTACCTAGCAATGGGTCGCGCGTTAGCCGAACTTACAACATTTGACCTGTTAGAAACTGAAAATGACGAGAAAATCAAAAATGCGAAGAGCGTGAACTACCTTTCGCTAGAATTCTTGATTGGTCGTCTAACGGGTAACAACCTAATCAGCATGGGTCTGTACGAACAGATCACGCATGCAATGGAAGAGTTAGGCCAGAACTTAACGGACCTTCTAGAAGAAGAACGTGATCCATCACTAGGTAATGGTGGTCTTGGTCGTCTAGCAGCATGTTTCATGGACTCTTGTGCAGCACAAGAATTCCCAACAGTAGGTTACGGCCTACACTATGAGTACGGTCTATTTAAGCAGTCTTTCGAAGACGGGCGTCAAAAAGAAGCACCGGATGCATGGCGTGGCGTTGAAGGCTACCCATGGGAAATCGCTCGTCCAGAACTTGCGCAACACATTGGTTTTTACGGTCATGTTGAAGTTGAATACATTGACGGTAAAGAAGTGCGTACTTGGGTTCCAGGTATGGAAGTAAAAGCAATGCCATGGGATCTACCAATCGTTGGTTACGAGTCAAGCACGGTTTACCCACTGCGTCTTTGGGAATGCCAGGCAATTGCACCATTCTCACTAGCAAGCTTCAACAACGGTGACTACTTCGAAGCACAACATGCGCTAATCGATGCGGGTAACATTACTAAGGTTCTATACCCGAACGATAACCACGAGAAGGGTAAAACGCTTCGTCTAATGCAGCAGTACTTCCACTCTGCAGCGTCTGTACGTGACATCCTACGTCGTCACGAAGCAGCAGGCTTCTCTCTAGCGGATCTTCCTAAGCAAGAGACTATCCAGTTAAACGATACGCACCCAACAATCGCGATCCCAGAGCTAATGCGCATTCTTATCGATGAGCGCGGCCTATCTTGGGATGAAGCGTGGGAAATAAGTGCACACACATTTGCATACACGAACCACACTCTACTTCCAGAAGCTCTAGAGACTTGGTCTGAGTCGCTAATCCAGCGTCTACTTCCACGTCACATGGAAATCATTTTTGAAATCAACCACCGCTTCCTGCAAGAAGTTCGTAAGATGTGGCCTGGTGACGGTGAGAAGCAAGCGAAGCTTTCTATCATCCAAGAAGGTTTCCACCGCATGGTTCGCATGGCAAACCTATGTGTAATCGGCTCTTACAAAGTAAACGGTGTAGCAGCACTTCACTCTCAGTTGGTTAAGAAAGACCTGTTCCCAGAGTTCAACGAAATCTTCCCTGGCAAATTGACTAACGTAACAAACGGTATCACGCCTCGTCGTTGGTTGAAGTTCTGTAACCCAGGTCTATCTAAGCTTATCACTGACAAGATTGGTACAGAGTGGCCAGCAAAACTTGAGCAGCTAGAAGGTATTGCTAAGTACGCGACAGACGCGAAATTCCAAAAAGAATTCATGGCGGTTAAGAAAGAAAACAAACAGCGCCTTGCTGATTGGGTTCAAGAGAACATGGGTATCGAGCTAGACACTAACGCTATCTTCGACGTGCAAATCAAGCGTCTACACGAATACAAGCGTCAGCACCTAGACTTGCTACACATTCTATCTCTGTACCACCGTATTCTTAACGAACCTGGTTTTGAGTGTGAGCCACGCGTATGTTTCTTTGCAGCGAAAGCAGCACCGGGTTACCACCTAGCGAAAGAAATCATCTTCGCGGTTAACAAGATTGCAGAGAAGATCAACAACGATCCTCGCATTGGTAACAAGCTTAAAGTGGTATTCATCCCTGACTACCGTGTAAGCATGGCGGAAATCATCATTCCGGCAGCTGACGTTTCTCAACAAATCTCGCTAGCGGGTAAAGAAGCATCAGGTACGGGTAACATGAAGATGGCTCTAAACGGCGCTCTGACTATCGGTACGATGGATGGTGCGAACGTTGAGATCCGTGAAGAAGTGGGTGATGAGAACATCTACATCTTCGGTCTAGACGTTGATGGTGTACAAGCACTGAAAGCTCAGGGTTACAACCCATACGATTACTACAATGCAGACCCACTACTGAAGGCGTCACTTGATCTACTAACAGGTGAAGAGTTCACACTAGGTCAACCAGGCCTTCTACGTGCAACGTTTGACAGCCTGCTAGATGGTGGTGACCCATATCTATGTCTTGCTGACTTTGCTTCTTACGTGAAAGCGCATGAAGACATGGGCACGCAATACAAAGACCAAGCGGGTTGGGCTAAGAAAGCGATTCTTAACACAGCATTGGTTGGTAAGTTCACATCAGACCGCTCTATCCGCGACTACGTGAACAACATCTGGAAACTAGAAGCGGTTAACCGTTAATAGTTCCCATGTAGCCAAGGCAGCCTCTGCCTTGGCTCAATTAGCTTGTGAGCAAACAGACGGCTTATCCGATAGCAATGCTTACAATCTGATTGTCACAAGCTAATTGATTAGTAAAAAATTAAATAAACAACCCTACAAAAATTGAAAGCGTCAGAACGTTTTCGGAGAGAGCGATGAAAGAACAGACCGTATTAAAACAAGTCGCAGAAATGGCAAACATTGCCGATAGTTACGTTAGTGCGTGGGGCGATGAAGCAAAGGTATCAGACGAAACTATTACGTCTCTATTGGCTTCATTGGGCTACGATACAAGCAGCGATGATGCACTATTAAAGTCAGCAGAAAGAAAACACAAAAAAGATGTACTAGACCCAGTTCTTGTCTTGCGTGATGGTGAGCCAGTAGAAGTGGCGCTGAATTTAGGTGTTAGTGCTCGTGAAAGCGAGTTCAGCTGGCGCTTAGAAACCGAGCAAGGAGAGGTACTCGAAGGCTATCTTCAATCTCAAGTCGTTCGTGATGAGCGTGCCGAGGGTGGCCCTTTAGTGTTTGCATTACCAAGTGATTTGGCATGGGGTTATCACAAGCTAATTGTGAGCCGTAAGCGCCGTAAGAAGCCTTACGAGATGACACTGATCATTACGCCAAAAGCGTGTTTCAAGCAGTCTCCAATTGAGCAAGGCAAAAAGCTTTGGGGGCCAAGTGTTCAGCTTTACACACTAAGAACTCAGCACAACTGGGGTATTGGTGATTTCGGTGACCTAAAACAGTTGGTTGCTGATATCGCGTCTCGCGGCGGTGACTTTGTCGGCCTAAACCCGATTCACTCATTGTTCCCTGCGAACCCTGAAGGTGCGAGCCCGTACAGCCCGTCGTCACGTCGTTGGTTGAACATCTTATACATTGATGTGAGCTCAGTACCTGAATTCGCATTAAGTGCAGAAGCACAACAAACTGTAGGCAGCGCAGAGTTCCAACAACGCCTACAGAAAGCTCGTGATGCACACTGGGTGAACTACACCGAAGTGTCTGAGTTGAAGATGAGTATCTTGCCTTTGCTATTCGCAGAGTTTAAGACTCGTCACCTAGACAAGAACAGCGATCGTGCACAAGCCTTCCTAGCATTTGTGGAAGAGGGCGGCGATAGCCTGATGCACCAAGCGGCGTTTGATGCACTGCACGGTGAACTGCATGCTGAAGATTCTGGTATGTGGGGATGGCCGGTATTCCCTGAGAAATACCGCACATTCGACAGCCCAGCAACACAGAAATACATCAAAGAGAACCTAGAGCAAGTGCATCTTTACATGTACCTGCAATGGTTAGCAGATTGCCAAATCAACGATGCTCAATCGCTTGCTGAAGAGAAAGGTATGGCGGTTGGTCTGTACCGAGACCTAGCGGTTGGTGTTGCAGATTCAGGCAGCGAGACATGGGCTGACGAAGGCAACCTAGTAATGGATGCGAGCATCGGTGCTCCACCAGATATCCTTGGTCCTCTAGGCCAAAACTGGGGCTTACCACCACTGAACCCAGAAGTGCTTCTAGAAACAAGCTACGACGCTTACATCAAGTTGCTTCGAGCAAACATGAAGCACTGTGGTGCGTTGCGTATTGACCACGTATTAGGTCTGCTTCGTCTATGGTGGATTCCAAAAGGTGAAGATGCAACGAAAGGTGCTTACATCTACTATCCAGTTCAAGACATGCTGTCGATTCTTGCTCTTGAATCTCATCGTTACCAATGTAGCGTTATCGGTGAAGATTTAGGTACTGTGCCGGATGAGATTGTCGATATCTTGGCTGATGCGGGTGTTCACTCGTACAAGGTATTTTTCTTCGAAACATCAGAAGAAGATGGTGGTTTCATCTCACCTGCTCATTATGCTGAACAGTCGATGGCGGCACTATGTACTCACGATATGCCAACACTACGTGGCTTCTGGCACTGCGATGACCTGAAAATGGGTCAAGAGATTGGTCTGTACCCAGATCAGGAGCAGCTGAACGGCTTGTTTGATGACCGTCTTGAATGTAAGCAAGGTATCCTAGACTCTGTGGCATGGCATGGTTTCTTACCTGAAGGTGTAGGCCGTGACGCGAGCCAAGTACCAATGGATTCTTACCTTGCTGAAGCATTGCAGTTACACGTTGCTGCTGGTGGCTCAACATTGCTAAGTGTTCAATTGGAAGATTGGTTAGAAATGGACCAGCCAGTAAACATTCCTGGCACGGTAGATGAGTACCCGAACTGGCGTCGTAAACTATCGATGAACCTAGACGAAATCTTTGCTCATGACGGCGTGAATCGAATTGCTTCTAAGCTCACAGAAGTTCGAGAAAAAGCAGGTAAATGATGAGTTTGAGTGGCTTTGAAAATAGGTGGTTTTTTGCTTACGCCGTACGAAACTACAACCTTGGTCACTCAATAATGAATGCTCATCTGGTAGAATAAATTGTCGTTATATTGCCCGCACTAATAGCGGGCATTTTTGTATTATATTTTTTGGATGTTTGGTTAGGGAGAAACGTTTTGGAACTAAGTTCGATTTCAAAGCAAAAACAAATATATACCCAACTATCACAGGCTTGTTTCACTGACCCATTTGCGTTTTTAGGGCCATACTTACCTTCAGAGCAAGGTGCATTACGTGTATGGATCCCTGGGGCAGATAAAGTCGAGTTGATTGTTGGAAAGGAACCTCGTATTGAGTTAGAGCGAGAGGATGAAAGTGGATTCATTCTTAAGCAAGAAAGAGACTTGCGTTTTACTCACTATAAGCTCGCAGTTGATTGGGCGGGAGTAGAGCAGATCATCGATGATCCTTACCAGTATCATGATCTGTACGCGAGCTATGAAGACCTTCACACACCTAAAGATATGTACCATCACATGGGGGCTCAGTTTGTTACGCTAGAGCGTGATGGTCAGACAATTTCTGGTACTCGCTTCTTGGTTTATGCACCGCATGCAACAGCGGCTAGCTTAGTCGGTAACTTCAACTCGTGGGACGGTCGCCGCCACCCTATGCAACGTTTGGACTACGGTATTTGGGGCTTATTCATTCCAGACTTGGAAGAGGGCGCTCAATATAAGTTCGAATTAAAAGGACCAAATGGTGAAGGCTTACCTCACAAGGCTGACCCATGGGGTTTCTACTCTGAGCAGTACCCTTCGTTCTCTTCTGTGACTTACGATCACGCTCGTTATGAGTGGCAAGATGCCAAATGGCAAAATCGCCCAGTGACAGAGAAGCGTAAAGAAGCGCTGTCGTTCTATGAATTACATGCTGGTTCTTGGAAGCGTAATGCTGAAGGTGATTTTCTAAACTACCGTGAGTTAGCGGCAGAGCTAATTCCGTACCTCACCGAGCTTGGTTACACTCACGTCGAGTTGATGCCAGTTTCAGAACACCCGTTCTATGGTTCATGGGGCTACCAGCCTGTTGGGCTTTTCGCACCAACGAGCCGCTTTGGTTCTCCGGATGATTTCAAATACTTTGTCGACCAATGTCACCAAGCTGGTCTAGGCGTTGTACTTGACTGGGTTCCAGCACACTTCCCAAGTGATGATCACGGCTTGGCTAACTTCGATGGTACACCGCTGTTTCACGACCCAGATCCACGTCGTGGTTGGCATCAAGATTGGAACTCTTACATCTACGACTTAGGTCGCGAACACGTACGTCGTTTCTTAGTGGCAAACGCGCTGTACTGGTTCGAGCAATTCCATATTGATGGTATTCGTGTGGATGCCGTAGCTTCAATGCTGTACCTCGATTATTCACGTAGTCATGATCAATGGATTCCAAATGTTGATGGTGGCAACGAAAACTATGACGCCATCGCGACATTGAAATGGATGAACGAAGAGGTCTACAAACATTTCCCGAACGCAATGACCATCGCGGAAGAGTCAACAGCATTCCCAGGTGTATCTGCACCAACATTCATGGGCGGTTTAGGTTTCGGCTTTAAGTGGAATATGGGTTGGATGCATGACAGTTTGTCTTACATTCAGGAAGACCCAATTAACCGTAAATACCACCACGATACGATTACTTTCCCGCTGGTTTACGCACACAGTGAGAACTATGTATTGTCACTGTCTCACGATGAGGTGGTTTATGGTAAAGGTTCTATCCATAACAAGATGCCTGGTGATGAGTGGCAGCAAACGGCTAACCTACGCGCATACATGGGTTACATGTACGCACAACCGGGTAAGAAGCTTAACTTTATGGGGGCCGAGTTTGGTCAGACTGCAGAGTGGAACCATGATGATCAACTGCAGTGGTTCGTATTAGACTACGAACGTCATCAAGGTGTCCAAAAGCTAACCAAAGACCTCAACCATCTTTACCGTAATGAAGCTTCGATGCACGATCTTGACTTCGACCCACGAGGCTTTGAATGGCGTCTTCAAGACTCTGCAGAGGCGAGTGTCTTGGCTCATGAACGTATCAGTGAATCAGGTGAACGCGTACTAGTGGTTTCGAACTTTACGCCAGTACCACATGAGCATTTCCGCCTAGGTGTTCCGGCACAAGGCAAGTACAGCCTATTACTCAATACTGATGATACTAAATACAACGGCAGTGGTTATGACGTGAAAGAGGTTGTCGAAATCGAAGCCGTTCAGAGTGAAGGGCTGAATACCTCGATTGAGCTTCGCCTACCGCCATTGTCGACTATTTTTTACAAGCTGAACCCGTAATGTAGTCCGGCACAATGCGCGCGTAGATAATACAAAAAAGGGAACCTTATGGTTCCCTTTTTCTATTTGACAGTATCTTGTTTAGTGCTGCTTGAAGTTCGTAAGGTAGAGCATAGAGCGTCCTACTACGGTTTCAATAATCCTAATAGAGTCAGTTCCAAAGCTCTCGAGCATTTTATTTTTAAATGCACCGTCTGAGCTGATATTAAACTCTTCTGGGCTTTTAACCTGAGATGCATGAAAGAACATCAACTTGATCACGTATAGGAATTGTTCATTACCGAGAGCGTTTTGCCAAGACTGAAGAAAGGCTTCTTCCGATGAGAATTCTAGGCTCTCTATAACGATAGATAGCATGGGTTGGTGCAATACGGAGCGGATAGCACGAGTCGTTGGGTAATAGCCCTGAAGCGTCGTTATACTAACCTCAACTTCTTGAGCAATCCTTGCATAAGTTAGTGCTTCATGACCTTCAGCAAGAAAAAGGTTGAGTACAATTTCATCGTAATGTTTTTGATTTTCTAGCTTCTGTATTTTAGTAATTCGAGACATTTATAAATTATAGTTGTCTATTTCATATTGGGAAAGTCTTGGTATGTAAGGGAAATTCAGGTATATAAGGCGCGGTGAGCAAATAAATAACGGTAGATTTATACGTGATAGCGTTAAATTAGCTTTAATCACGAGGTTTATAAGTTGCCCATAAAAGGATATAAAAATGGACGCACTGATTGTGCAGCCTTCTTCAGTTGCTTGTGTTTTAGGTATGAAAAAGGAGCTTTAAAGCCCCTTTTTTATTGACGATGTATTTGCTCAGTGCTGTCGGAAGTTCGTAAGGTAGAGCATAGAGCGTCCTACTACGGTTTCAATAATCCTAATGGAGTCAGTTCCAAAGCTCTCGAGCATTTTACTCTTAAATGCGCCATCTGAGCTGATATTGAACTCTTCAGGGCTTTTAACTTGAGATGCATGAAAGAACATCAACTTGATCACGTATCGGAACTGTTCATCATCGAGAGCGTTTTGCCATGATTGAACAAACGCTTCCTCAGATGAGAAATCTAGACTCTCTATAACAATCGATAGCATGTGTTGGTGTAACACGGAGCGGATAGCACGAGTTGATGGGTAGTAACCCTGAAGCGTTGTTAAACTAATGCCAATTTCCTGAGCAATCCTTGCATAAGTTAGTGCTTCATGTCCTTCAGCTAGAAAAAGGCTTAGTACGATCTCATCGTAGTGCTTTTGGTTTTCTAGTTTCTGTACTTGGGTAATTCGAGCCATTACAAATCTCTATTTCGCGCAACATTCTGTAAAAGGAATATTAAGAGTTTCTAAATTAGAATTCAAACCGAAGATGTGAGGAAACGGTTACTTTATCGTCAAAATCCGATGATTACGGTTTGTCCGGTTAAGTTTTGTTCAAAAGTGAATGGGGAAAATAAAACACCGCCCTATCGAGCGGTGTGTCATTTTAACTGATTGTTTAAACTGATACTAAAATGGATACCAAAACAAAGCTGGTTCAAGAATGCGTTTTGCGATAGCCAATATCACGATTAAACCGATGATAAATAAACAAATAAAATCGATGCGTTGTAATGGCGCGTAGCTATACCAAGTGCGCGACTTGTGTCTGCCAAAGCCACGCAGCGTCATAGCATTCGATATTTCATCTGCTCTATCTAGGCTTGAGAAAATCAATGGCCCTAACACTTTAGCAACATTTTTAATGCGTGTAAGAAGTGGCGCTTTCTTAGATAGTTCAACACCACGAGCTTGTTGGGCATGCATGATGTTGACGAAATCCTTCTTAACTTCTGGCAAATAACGTAGCGTTAAGCTCACTGCGTAGGCAATCTTGTAAGGAACACCAATGCGGTTGAGGCTAGCCGCAAACTCAGTCGGGTGCGTTGTGAATACAAAGATCAGCGCTATCGGAAACATACTCATGTACTTAAGTGTTACGGTCACCAAGTAAAACAATGTCTCTTGGCTCAACGAGTAGTTACCCGGTAATGTTAGCAATAAAGTTTCGCTGCCAATGAGCTCAGTACCTTGCTGTGGGGCTAGCAGATACATGAACAAAGCATTTAGGCTTAGGACACTAGCCGTACCTAGCAACAGAGGCTTATAAACCCTAACAGGCACTCTGGTTAGCTTGAGTAGGTAAAGCCCCGTTAGGATAAGTAACGTGATTAACCGTAGGTCGAATGTCGTTAATACAACAGTCACCCAAGCTAAGAAAAGAGCAAACTTAGTGATGCCGTTTAACGCATGCAGCGGTGATTTGGTATCAATGTAGTTGATGCCGAATTTTACTTTTGATGCATTCATAGCGAGCTTCTCTCGTAGTCGATGAAGTACTGCATAAATGCATTGGTGTCGTCGATTTTCATCATGGTCGCGAGTTCATAAATACTGGTGGTACAGAGGTTCGCACGCTCTAGAAGCGATGGTTGGCTGAACACCTCAGTCATGTCTGCGTTAGCAATCAGCTTGCTGTCAGCAATGACGATTGAGCGTGTGGTGTACTCTAGAACCAGGTGCATGTCGTGTGAAATGATCACGACGGTGATACCTAACTCGCGGTTAAGCTTTTGGATAAACGCCAGCATTGAGGTGTAGTTACGGTAATCTTGACCCGCTGTTGGTTCATCCAAGATCAGAAGCTCAGGTTCTAATACTAGGATAGAAGCAATCGTTACGCGTTTTTTCTGGCCGTAGCTCAGTGCTTCAATTGGCCAGTGGCGGAACTTACTCAAGCCACACAGCTCAAGAACGTTCTCAACTTTCTCTTTGATTTCCTGCTCTGCAACCCCACGATTACGCAGACCGAATGCAACTTCATCAAAGATCATATGATGAGAGATCATATGATTTGGGTTCTGCATAACAACGCCGACTTTCTGGCTTCTTTCGAAGATAGAAAGCTCTGATAGGTCTTCATCGTTAAGGTATGAAGAGCCTGAATCTGCGTCAATCACACCCATGATAATCTTGGTGATGGTCGATTTACCTGAGCCATTTTTACCTAAGATTGAAACGAACTCACCTTTGCCAATCTTAAAGCTAACGTCTTCGAGAGCGTTCTTTTCGCCATCATAGGAGTAAGTCAGACCGTGGACCTCAAGTAAAGGTTGGTACTGTTTCTCGGTAACTGGAGTCGGGCGCTCTGCAAACCAAGTCTGAACCGCAGGGCGGAATCTTTTGTAATCGAGAGCTTTGAGGTTTGATAGCTTATCTTCACTGGTCAAAGGTGCTTTCGCTGCCTTCAGAGCAGATAAATAAAGTGGTTCACGAATACCGTGTGTTTCAAGCAGTTCAGAAGCTAAGATTTCATCGGGTGTCATGTCTGCAACAATTTCACCGCGCTCCATCAAGATCACTCGGTCGATATCGCGGTGTAGAACATCCTCAAGGCGATGCTCGATGATTACAATAGTCTTGTTGGTTTCTTTATGAAGCTGGTCGATGATTTCGATAGTCGCTTTGCCCGTTTTCGGGTCAAGGCTAGCCAAAGGTTCATCAAACAATAGGATGTCAACGTCATCAACTAAGATGCCCGCTAATGACACGCGTTGTTTTTGGCCGCCAGATAGATCATGTGGCGAGCGATCAAGCATATCTGCTAAGTCGACCATTTTTGCTGTCGACTTAACCAGAGGGTACATATCAATGTTCGACACTAACTGATTTTCCAGCGCGAATGCGATGTCTTCACCAATACTCAAACCGACAAATTGGCTATCAGTATCTTGTAATACTGTGCCGACTTGCTCGGTATAGTCGTGCATTGAAAAATCAGAAATGTTCTTGCCGTTGATCTCTAAAGAACCGGTAACCTCACCTTTAATCGCGTGAGGGATTAGGCCGTTGAGACATTGACCTAGGGTAGATTTACCACTACCACTTGGTCCAATAATGACGATTTTCTCCCCTTTCTCTATCCTTAGATTGATATTTTTTAGCGTCGGTTTATCCAGCGACTCATATCTAAAAGAGAAGTTCGAAAATGCTATAGTCATTATCGCTTATGCCTCAGTCAGGTTACGGCTTTGTTTGTTGCGTTTAGCGACTGATTTCAGGATCAGCAAGCCAACAACAGCGATCAGAACGGTGTTACCCGCTGCAATAATAGACAGTTGAGTGAAGACTTTAGTAAACGGTTCTGCATAAAGGATGGTATCTAGGAATGCAGAGCAGCCGTAACCGACCACATTACCGGCAAGGGCAAGTACCACAAACAGCGCAAAATCTTTCATTGGCAATTCGCCTTGTTGAAGGCGGTTCTTGGTGAGCATCGGGAACAAACCGATGATCATGCCCACGATACCTGAGCCTAGTACCCAAGTTAACCAAACGCCCCAACCAGCGAATAGATCCGTTACCCAGTGGCCAATGAAGCCGACTAAGAAGCCTACAATTGGGCCGAACAAAACAGAAAACAGTGCTAACACCGCCATCGCTGGTTTTAATGTCGTATTAGCGAACACTGGGACACCAAACATAGGTAAACCACCAATGCCATACAGTGCTGCGCCAATGGCAATGACAACCACTGTTTTAGCTGAAAAGTTCATAGGTAACCTCAAATACTGAAAGATAAAAATAACAAAGAACGTATATTCGCCATTTCTAATAGGTATCTCATCGAGATCGTTTTTTAGGCAAATATGAAAAAGAAGGCGCGCATTATACAGTAGAACCCTTCCATAAGGGAAGGTAAGTGTCTAGATGTCTAAAATTCCATCCACATACGCCTATATGATGTAAAAAGCCGTGGGTTGTGGTTAATCAAGCAACAAAAAAGCCAGAGCAGGTCTGGCTTTTCATTCACATTAACAGTGTGTTAAGTCAGTTCTTGACCAACCTATACCTGGCTTAATGGTCTAGGTATAGGTAGTTTTGCCAACTCTTCATGCGGATAAGTACTTTACGCATGATAGAGACGTGAGTGAAGCTATCTGAATAAACCGCAACTTCTACTGCTGTACCCATAGGTAAATGGAAGTCAGACAGGTCATCAGTAATGCTTAATTTAACAAGCACACGGCCACTGGTACGCAATGCCTCAGTACCTAGTAGTTCACCTCTCGCTTGAAATTGGCTCTCACCGATGGCTGGAATCACTTCTTCGATTCGTCCTTTGAATACTCTGCCTGGTAATGCTCTGAACAGGAACTCTGCTTCGTAGCCTGGCTGTAAGCGCTGCAAGGAGTTTTGTCTAAAGGCTGCAGTGTAGAACTGGTCTTCTGTGTGGACAAAGGTCATCACAGGAGCGAGTGGAAGTGGTACCGCCATAACTCCCGGACGCAGCGCTAATTGTGTTACGTAACCATCTGTAGGTGCTCGAACGACAGTTTGCTCTAAGTTAAACTGAGCTTTACGCAATTCAGATAATAGACTTAACACCGCCGTGTTCTCACCACCGATCTCAGAATCTAAAGCAAATTTTGCTCTTTCTAAGGTTGCATCCGCCACTTTAACCGCTGCTTCTGATGCTTTGTAAGCTTGTCTACGAGTGTCCAATTGTTGTTCCGTAAAGGCGCCACTGTCGTAACCGCGCTTGTAACGAGAGAACTCACGCTGTGCTTTATCTCTTTCAGCAATGGCTTTGATTCTCGCAGCTTCTGCTTCAGCAACATCAGATTCCATTCCTAACGCACCTTGGCTCGCTTCTTTTACTTTTGCTTCTAATCTTGCGACCTCAGCCTCGAATGGAATAGGATCGATTTTAAAGAGGATATCACCCTTTTTAAGAGGTTTATTCGCCTTTACAGGTACTTCAATCACTTTACCTCTAACCCCTGAAACGATAGGAGTTGTTGAGTAAACTTGGTTACCAATCTGAGTGAAAGGGTGGTTATAGTTCATCAGTAAAATCAAAGTACCGATGATGATCACACCGCCAAGAACAGCAGTAGGGACAGTCCATTTATTGAGCGGAATGTTGAACACCTTAAAAATGGTGATACACAGTGCCGCATAGGTCATTATCAGCAGTAAATCCATTACTTAACCTCCTGATCTTGAGCTTCATTTTGGTCGTTGTTTTGCTTGCTTTGCTCTGGCTTTGCTTTCTTGAGCTGTGATATTTCTTCCTGAAGAGTGCTCACTTGGTCGATTAAGGTATCAACGCGGTGGTGAATATCGTGCTGTTCTTCTTCGAGTTTGGCAAAGCCCCACCCACGATCTTTGCGCCATAACGTCGCCCAGATCCAAAGAAACGGCCAAATAGTGTGTAGAGTGAAAAGGCTAACCCAGCCAGAGACATGAATAGCATCTTGATGAGGATGATTGCGTCCTTTAGCAATTTCATAGGGAATATCGTGAATGACGATGATGCCGTAGAAGATGACTAATGCTACGAAAATCAGTAGACCGAGCGCAAAGTAGTCTAAAAACATAACAGATCCTTGTGATGTTAGATATTAGTTTTAAATATAGTAGGCTACCATCCAAGTAATTGTTATCAAAATGATTTACCGAGTTATAAATAATGTGTTTTTGCTTCTAATGTGAGCGATGTCATTATTGGAACTTATAAAATCACTCTCTAATTTATTGAGTTATTTCTGTTATCTTGTTTGTCATACTGGTTCAATAGTGATCGTTGAAGTATGCGTGATGCACAAAACCACAAGGATGGATACAAATGTATATAGGTGAAATAGCGGCGATCGGTGCCGCTATCGTGTGGGCGTGTGCAACTTGGATTTATGGGCAATTTGGGCATCGTTTCTCAGCAATGCAGCTCAATATCATCAAGGGTTTGGTTGCTTCCGTAATGATGCTGCTTGTGATGCCGCTTATCCCAATGCCAGAGTTTGAACTGAGTTCTAATCACTTTTGGATATTGGTAATTTCAGGGATTATTGGAATCGCAATTGGTGACAGCGCTTACTTTGCTGCTTTGAAAAGAATTGGTGCTAATAAGACACTGCTGCTTGAGTCTTTAGCTCCGCCTCTTTCTGGCGTGCTGGCTTTGATGTTCTTAGGTGCTGCGTTGACACTTCAAAGTTGGCTCGGTGTCGTCATCACCACTTTAGCGGTGACCTTCGTAGTATTTCAGCCATCTAATTCGGTGAGTGATGATTCAACTAACCAAGCGCAATGGAGCGGCATTGGGTACGGGCTAGTAGCAAGTGTGTGCCAAGCTTCAGGTGTGGTCATTTCTCACTATGCTTTGGTTGCTGGTGATATCCCACCTTTGTTGGGGGCGTTGATTCGCCTGACAATCGGCGTGTTTGCGGTGATGATTATTATTCCTTTTGTTGAGAATAAACCTTACTCATCAATCAAAAGGGATTTGTGGGAGATGACGAAACTCGACAAACTATGGTTACTCAGCGCCATTTTTGTTGGGACGTTTCTCGCGCTTTGGTTGCAACAAATCGCTTTAAAAAATGCCAATCCCGCGATAGCTCAAACATTGATTGCGACCAGTCCGGTCTTTATTCTGGTGATCTATGCGTTGAAAGGGGAGAAGGTCTCAAAACAGAGTCTTATAGGCACGCTTGCCGCAGTAGGTGGAATATCTTTGTTCTTCTATCAATAACGTCTTTTCATGAATAGATAAAGCTCGAAGCAAGTTATTGTTTTGCTATTGGGTAGTGCCGAGCTGAAGTGGTTCGGCACTACTTTAACTATTTCATTACTCGGTGCAGACTTGGTTTCGACCGTTTGCTTTTGCACGATATAAGGCTTTGTCTGCTCGATAGAAGGTACGCTGTGTATTCTCTCCCTCACGATGCATCGTGATACCAATACTGACTGTTAAGCCACGCTCACCGAGTATTTCATGCCAACCAAATTGGAAAATTCGTTCACGGTAATTCTCTGAGTGCATTTCTGCTTTTGCCATGTCGGTATTTTCGAGAATTACTAAGAACTCTTCCCCACCGAATCTGACACAGGAAGCGCCTCGGAACTTGAAGTATGACCTTAACTCTTGAGAAACACTTACAATTGCTTTATCGCCCACTAGGTGGCTCAGTTCATCATTGATCGACTTAAAGTGATCAATATCGACAACCATGAGTGCGAAAGAGGTATCGTGTAACAGCATGTCTTTTAGCTTCACATCTAACCATCGGCGGTTGTTCAAACCAGTTAATGGGTCGGTGAAAACATCCTGTTGGAGCTGTGCCACAGCGTTTTTGTGCTGTTCGGTTGTCTCTTTTAGCTCTCGGTTTTCTTGTTCAGAGAGGATGAGTTTTAATTGCAGCTCGAATCTCGATAGGCGACGAAGCTGGCTGGCTCCTAGTTCACTGATTGGGATCTGTTTCATTAGATCCGTCTCAATTCGGTAGCCTTTTTTCTCGTAGCTTAGTGCTTCCTGAAAACGTCCTTGGTTCATGCACACGTCGCTTAGCGAATCATAGAACCGTTTAGCGAGTACTGGGGATGAGTAAACCTTCATGCGCTTGTCTGTACTCGACAAGATCATGCTGGCGTATTCTTGTTTACCAATTGCACTTAAACAATGAGCGAGCTCGAGACGTGTCATGGTTGCTAACCAACTTGCTTGCGTGTTGTTAGCAGAGTATTGAATCTTAGACAGGCAACGCAGTGCTTCGTGATACTTCTTCTTTGCACGCAACACTTTTGCTTGGTATAGCAATATTTGAGCAGTCAGTAATTTGTTGCTGACCAGAATACTGAGCTCTTCACACTCATTGAGCAGGTCACTCGCTGCAGTAATCCTATTCAGTAGCACTAGGCTCGCCACCATATGAAGCTTGAACTTAAGACGAAGTGAGCGACTACTTATCGCATGGTCAATGCTGTTTATTTTCTGGTAATAGCGGAGAGCTCGGTTGTGGTCGCCATAAGCGTCACACAGGTTTCCCATACCTAGAATTGCCATGACGTATTCATCGATATAGCCATGTTCAACGGCGATGGATGATGAGCTAACGAACTCATTCAGTGCCGAAGTGTAATCCCCAACTTCTACCAAGCGATCACTTAGGCTAGTTTTTACGGTCAGAATATCTTCTATATCTGTTGGCAAATTTAATAGATTGAGTGCCAGTCTAAGTTCTTCGATACTGGTTTGGGGTTGCTGGAGTTCAGCGCGATATTCCGAACTAATGATATAGCAGTGCGCTTGCTCGGTTTTGGTTGTCGAAACATGCTGGCGAATATGATTCCAGAATATGATTGCTTCTTCACCTGAAACGGAAGAGGGGTCTAGACCGGCATCGGTGATTTTACTTAGTAGCGTTTCCATCAAACTCTTACCTCGGCATCGTCTTCTTCTAGTTGTTCCAGAGTGAATGGGAACGTCAAAATGTCATTGAGGCTGACGGTTGGTTTTGAACCTTTTAATCCTTTTCTATGCCATGGATAAATATCAAGCATGGTGCTTAGAGTTTGGAAGGTTCGCTCTGCGGCTTCGCCTTTTTCAGAGAGCATGAGCGCAACACGCTCAGAACTGAGCCTTGAAATGAAGTCATCTTGATTACATAAGGTGTGAGCGATTTCGGTACAGACATCTAAGTAATCGGGATCGACATGTTGAAAGATAATAATGCTGTGGTTTGAACGCTTAAGCTCTGTTTTGAACAGAACCAGCTGTTCCCACCAAAAGGTTTCAGACACGACATAAGAGAGATGCTTTTCAGGGTCATACTCGTGTTGGCCA
This sequence comes from Vibrio sp. IB15, assembly GCF_016406055.1. NCBI lineage: Bacteria > Pseudomonadati > Pseudomonadota > Gammaproteobacteria > Vibrionales > Vibrionaceae > Vibrio > Vibrio sp. IB15. The sequence continues at coordinate 33,337 of NZ_JAEFCE010000005.1, read as the reverse complement.
CGAATACGGTTGATGAGCTTTCTCGCTCTCTGTTCGAGCTGGCGTTTTGAACTGCGCGCTTTATCTAAACCCACGCGAGTGGTTTGTTCTCGAAGCATACCGATAGAATATTGACGGTACTTCTTAAAGGCGATCAAAGCGGCTTTAAAATCTTGGTTTTCTTCTGCGACCAGCGATTGCTGATAACAGATTTGGCTGAGCAGCTCACCATTATCAAACTCGTTTGCTGACTCTTCCGCAAGCCTAAGTAACTCTGCAGCTTGCTCTGGTCTTTTTCTGAGTAACTCTAAGCGCGCACGGCTGATATAGGAGTGGGCTTTCATCCATACCAGATTGTGTTCAACCGCAAGTTTATGCGCTTTGGCTGTGGCACGCTCAGCGTCGTCTAAACGCTCAAGCCCAAGTAGTGCAAGGCCTCTGAAGTCCCACACCTCGGCATGCCAAGTGTTGTCTTTGTGTCCTTTTAACGCTTCTTCCGCACCATCTAATACCGACAGCATTTCAACATAGCTGTTGAGCAGGTAGTAATCCCACGCGAGAAGGATTCTTGCTTTGCCTTCAAGCCAACCAATACGGCTGTTGTTTGCCACTTTAACCGCGAGTTGGTGTGTTGAACGAGCCAGCTTATATTCGTGAGTTATTCGCCAGATGTTGCCCAGACCAATCAGGCATTCGATCTGTATTTCGACTTCATCGACCAATGCAGATTGCTCTAGCGCATTGATCCAGAACTGTTGTGCAGAATAGTATTTGGCTTGTCCCCAATATTGGAGCGCATGTAAGTGAAGGATTTCAGGAAGAAAAAGGTCGGTGTCTAATCGGGTCTGGCGCTTATAGGCTTCTTTGACGTACTTTAAACCTTTTTGGTAATCCATCAGGCTCCAGCAACATCTCGCCATTAACATAAGCGATTGGATCGCTCCTTCTTCAAACAGAACTTGTTCGGATCTGACGAGGCACTGCTGGGCAATCTCAAGGATCACCAGCGGTTCAGAGTCGACACGAGTTTTGAGTTGTTCTAGTTCTGTTTCAAGAAGGTACTGATTTTTGTCCAAGGCATAGATCCGTAATTATCGAACATATTGATAACACTATCATTATAAGGGTGTGATTTAGGATAAGCACTAATTATCTTTCTTAGAGCACTAAAGGAACACGTATCTTTTCCAATTATGGGTGTTACCTCATGTTGTTATCTAAAAATCAATGAGTTCCCTAATAATCATCTAGAGGTACGTTTCTATGAAAGTAGTTGCTTTAGGGTCAATGGCTGTTCCGCTACACCTAAGCGTTGCGCTGCCGTAAGCCCTTGCTTATCTTGGTAGCACAGATTGTGCCAAGCTCTAAATATGTCGAGTAATGGAAGAATGCCACCAGGACGAAGCTTACGTCTAGGCTCATTAATAAAGCTATCAAATAGCACCTGAAAACGCTCTTGATAAAACTTAGTTTGTTGAATTGAAGCAGTATTAAACCACTGTTTTGGCTCTGGATTGTTACCTGTTAGGTAGCAGATACCTTTCTGTTTATCACCTTGATTAGCAATAGCCCAACGGTCGCGCCACCAACTCATATGAACGATGTCGATCTTTTCAAAACTGTGATCGTCTTGCCATCCGGAATCTTCCTCGACGTACATAAGGTCAATATTTTGACTCTGTATGCGCGGCAAACAAACGCTTAGAGCGGCAGATCTAAGTAATGGATCTTGTGGCATATAGATCGCTACGTGCTTATTTTCATCGCACATGTCTAATACATGCAGGAAGTGAGCATAGGACGTATAAGGCGGTCGAATTAGCGCCCCTTTTGACGGGTAGCTAAATGCAGTGAGATTCCCCATTGGATCCTCAACGTTGCCTCGCGCCAAAATAACTTGGTATTGTTGCTCAATACGCTCTTTTAGCTTGTCAGAACGTTGCGGTAGCTCAAGGTTTGCCTCTGAAGAGTGCTCTTTGGATACAAAGCGTGCCACATCATCATACGGATTGTGGTCAACATTTCCTGAGGGCTCTTCATTTTGTGAGTAATTCACATGTTGGCAAAGGATGTACCCAGAGTGTGCTTCACCTGTCGCGATCCAAACCACACCGTTGTTGCTGTGAGGTTGTAAACGCTGATAGTGAGAGGCGAACTGATAATCTTTGGCATGGTTAACCCATCGAGCATCAATCATCGCGAGTTTGCGACGACAACGGCTAGCGATATGGTCAACATGATCATAGAAAGTTTTAGGGTTGATCTCTAATTTTCTGCAGATTTCACGTACAGAATATCCCATGAACAATAAGCCCATGAGGTTCTCTTGGAACTGGAGTTTTTTGTTGGAACCAGACCACTTGTCAACGAAGGTTGATTGGCAGTCTTTGCATCGATAACGCTGCCTGTCGCCACTGTAGCCGAAGGCATGGTAAAGATGTTTGTGAGTATGAACCGATAAGCCGAAGTTATCGCAATCATCATTACGACAGGCAGGGAGCCCATCGCTGTGAAGTTGTCTCAGGCGATGAAGTTCGCTTAACACTTCACGATTGTTAAGTAAGGGGGGGAAAGCTCCACATTCACGACAAACCATCGCTGGACGCTTAGGGTTAGCGTGTTGCAAAACATAACGTTTTGCATCGCTCAAGCCAAAGTTGTCACACGCCAATGTTTTACAAAAGTTGAGTTGCAAACCATCTGCATCTTTTGGCAGCTTGTCGTTAGACACGATCTCCCCCTCGGGATTATTTGAGCAGCCAAGCGAACTTGGCTGCGGGGTATTGCTTTTCAAAGTATCGTTAATCAATGATTAGATGTTGATAGCTGTCTCTAGAGCTACTTTCATCATGTCGTTGAACGATTTTTGACGCTCTTCTGAGCTTAGTTTTTCACCACGGATGATGTGGTCAGAAACTGTTAGGATTGTTAGTGCTTTCGCGCCTAGGTCTGCAGCAACGCCGTAGATACCTGCCGCTTCCATGTCTACACCTAGGATGCCTAGTTTTTCCATTTTCTCGAAGATGTCTGCTTCAGGTGTGTAGAATAGGTCAGCAGAGAATACGTTACCAACTTTCACTGGCACTTCTTGAGCGCGCGCTTGGTTTACAGCTTCTTCTAGAAGACCGAAATCAGCGATTGCTGCAAAGTCGTGGTCGTTAAAACGAATGCGGTTAACTTTAGAGTCTGTTGAAGCGCCCATACCGATAACAACGTCCATAAGTTTAACGTCGTCACGTACTGCACCACAGCTACCTACGCGAATTACGTTCTTTACACCGTACTCAGCGATCAGCTCGTGTGTGTAGATGCAAGCTGATGGGATACCCATACCGTGGCCCATCACAGAAACTTTCTTACCTTTGTAAGTGCCTGTGTAACCAAACATGTTGCGAACGTCACAAACTTGCTTAACGTCATCAAGGAATGTTTCAGCAATGTATTTTGCGCGAAGCGGGTCACCCGGCATCAGTACTGTTTCTGCGAAATCACCAGCTTGAGCGTTAATATGAGGTGTAGCCATGGTCGTTCTCCAAAGTTTAAACGGTAATTTTAGGAACAGAATTTAATCAATTACCGATTCTGTTGAATTGAATTCGTTTTGTTGAGGCAATATTAGCGAGTTAAAACGAGCCTCCATGAGACGTTAGTCACAAAATGGGTCTGCTATTATCGTTTTATTAATATTGATAACTAAATATGTTGAAAGCGTAAAGGCAATCGATTTTGTATCGATAAATTAAAGGTCAGATAAAGGAAACACTTAGACGAAAGCGCAATTGCATCTGGTGTTTGAGGCAACAATACATTGTAGAGACGTTTGATCAGCGATAATCTAAACTTTGATAAAGATGGCAAACCAAGGAATTGTATGTTGTATTGCCCTAACTCGACGCTTATGTACTCTATGAAAATATATATACGTAAGATCGCTTTGCTCGCACAGCGAACGACTAGGTTTACTGTGAAAGGGACTTTGATTGCTGCTGGGGTTGCGTCGTCGTGGGCCTCTGCGGCAACTTTTGAGCTTCCTCCGAAAGAGAGCCGTATTGTTGGCCGGATACAACAGCATGAAGTTGCTACTGGTGAAACGTTAGCCATCATTGCAAAGCAATACGATATCGGTTTTCTTTCTTTAATGGCGGCAAACAAAGGTGTTGATCCTTTTCTTCCTGCTGAAGGCTATGTACTGAGTATCCCTAGTCGTTTGATTCTGCCGGACACCCCAAGAAAGGGAATTGTGATTAACCTTGCCGAGTTAAGGCTGTATTACTTTGAGCCCGAGAAGAACCAGGTGCACGTATTCCCTGTCGGCATTGGTCGAGTAGGACGTGATACGCCAGAAATGATTACCAAGATAAGCCAAAAAAGACCCAACCCGACCTGGACACCACCGAAGTCAATCCGTCAAGAGTATCTAGAGAAAGGGATCGAATTACCTAGGGTGGTTCCTGCTGGACCAGAAAATCCTCTAGGTGAGTACGCGCTGCGACTTGCGTATGGAGCTGGGGATTACCTGATACACGGCACCAATAAGGACTTTGGGATTGGTCTGCGTGTGAGCTCTGGCTGTATTCGAATGGAACCTAAAGATATCGAGTGGCTTTTTGAGCAGGTGAGCCGCGGTGAGCAAGTGACGATCATTAATGAGCCGATCAAGATCTCGTTAGAACCAGATCGAAGTGTGTTTGTTGAAGCGCATGAGCCATTAACTCGCAGTGACGGTTCTAAGAAATCACTTCAAATTCCTGTTGAACTGAAGTGGTGGCTTGAAGATGCAGATTTGCCTAACTCAAAAGCCAAAGCGGTTATCTTTGCGCAAAATGGTGTACCTGTTGAAATTGCTCCTCCGGTGATTGAATTTTAACGCACTTCTTCTTATCTGAGGCAGTTTGCTCTACTAGATTCGCTAATTCCCCCAAAAAAACAAGAGCACCACATCTGTGAAGAGGTGGTGCTATCAATTTACTGCTTTTGCAACTTATTTAATCTACAGCTTAATCGCGTTTAAATATCAAACTACTTAGTGTAATTGATAGTGGTTTCTACAAATCAGTGAAATAAAGGTTTTGTATTCTATTTCAATGGTTTAGTTTTGAGTCATTTAATCAATACTACCCATTAACCTTCAGTATCAATAAAAAATGTCGCCACTTTGTCGCCATTATTAGGTAAAAGTGGCTACAGACCTAATCTTGAAATAGGGTTTAACTCGGCAGCTTGAATCAGGTGATCTGGTGAAAAATGGGCGTAACGCATAGTCAGTTTGATGTCACTATGACCAAGGATTTTTTGCAGTACTAAAATGTTGCCGCCTTCTTCCATAAACCGACTGGCAAAGGTATGACGAAACACGTGGGTGTTTTGTCCTTTCGGTAAGTTTGGAAATGTTTTGTTAACGATATACCCGATACCGTAAAGACAGCATTTAAACAACTTATCCTTTTCGCCTGTTCGTTTAAACTCTATCAATTCGTTATAGAGCTTTTCGGTGATCGGTACAGTACGGTTTCTTTTACTCTTGGTATCAAGAAACGTGATTTTGTACTTTGTAATCTGCGGCAAACGTAGGTTATTAGCTTCGGAAATACGGGCACCAGTAGATAAGCAAATTTTGCAGATTAGTTCGTATTCCTTGGCTCGTTTACTTTTGTTTATTCTAGCGAATAGCACACTAATATCGTCATTTGAGAAAAAGCCCATTTCAGATTCAGCAACTTGAATCGATTTTACAGTGGCAAGTGGGTTTGGCTGCGTCCACTCACCAAGAGCAGTCAACTCATTAAACACGGCTCTTAAACATCTTAGGTCAAGATTATTAGTTGGTGCGGAAATCAATCTACCAGCGTTTGTCTCACTACCGAATCGGTTTTTTGCTTTACGGCTAGAGCGCCAGTGAACAAAGTCTTTTGCGGTAAACTTGATTGCAAACGGGTTGCCGAGTTCTTCCACAATAGTGAGAAGGCGAGGGTAAACTTTTTGGGAAGATTTAAGGTGTTGACCGTGAAGCTTGTACCAAAGTTCGACTAAATCTTGGAGTGTGCGCAAGTCCTTCTTGTCACCTAGCCAAGGTTTGTCATCAATTTCTTTCATCAGAAACTTTTCATAAGCTAACGCTTCGCCTTTGGTGGCAAAGCGTTTGCGTTTTCTGGCTCCGCTTCGGCCCTGTGGGTAACACTCACAGAGCCATGGTTTTTTGTGCCCGTCCTCTGTTTTACGAACGCTCATATAACTAAGATTTCGGTTGGATTAATAAATATGTTCTTCAATAGCAACTGAGTAATCACTTTTATTGGGTGTGGCCTTGTACATTCTTATGCCATTTTTACGACAGATAAGTTCTAAAACGGTTAAGTTAGTGGGGGATATACGGAATCCGAAAATTACAGCTTCAATCGCATTTTCGACGTTCTTAACACAACCAACGGAACCATTATCTTTAGAGCCAATAGCTATGTGTCGGTATTCGCCCTCATACTCCCATCGCTTATGCTTTTGAATTAGAAATTCATAGTTGGTGAATTGAATGTTGAACGTAATATAGTGGCTGATCGGTTGAATTGCATTAGCGAAGTCGTGAATAGGTTGCGCTTCACTGAGTGAAGACGTTGCTTCTAAGTTTCGGTAAGTGATCTTTTTGGGTGAATTGACATAATCTACTGGGACTGTCATGCCAAAATCTTCGGAAGCGGAAATGGCTTGTTCTTTGTACGCAATACAAATACCTTGCATACCATTTGCATAATGAGACCACATAAGTGGACTATCTATATTGGACGAAAAACAACAGACGTAACTTTGCTCATTGAAAGTAGCTCTTTGATTTTCGATTATTAAGTTAACTTGTTTTTTGAGTGATTTAAAAAAGTGTTCGAGATATGAACGGTCACCAAGATACAAGTTTTCAAGATATATCTGCGGTATAAGCTTCCATTCATTATTGATTGCAGCTAAGTTTTTGATGGAAAATTCATCCCAATCAAACTCGAAGTGAAACTCAAATGGGTCATTGAGAAATTCGGGTTTAGAATGCCAGATATTACCAGTGAGGAGTTCATTGATAGTGTTATTGTTAAAATCCCTATAACGGAACAGGCAGTCTCTCTTTAGTTTATCTATTTGTATATTGATATTACGCGTCATAGGGGATCTCGAATTTTTCAATTAATGATTCAAATTTTTCATGCTGAAAATCAAGACAGCTTGAACCAATACTTTTGGGTTTTCTAATGCGTTCGCTGGGGTCAGTGTGCTTTCAACATCATTAAAAAATGTATCGTAGTCTTTACCAGCAATGGTGAAAGTTGCGCTATCAAACTTCATGTAAGAGCCGTCAGTAAATTACACTTATTGCAGGCTATTTGCTCATAGTGAACCCGCCAGATACCAACACAACTTAAAAATTTTCATTTGCTAAAGATACCGATGAGAACAAAATGCAATTGGATATAAGTCTTTTCATATTTACCTCTAGCCAATGGACATTTTATTTCTTCCTCATTTCCATAGCGACACGGCCCAGCACCTTGATGTCATCCTCCGATACCTCAATCGTTGAAGTGTCAAACGCTATCGCTAATTTCTTACCAGGCAAACGTTGTAGGTAATTAATTGAGATTACGCCGTCGATCTCAATGAGGTAGTCACCAGATACGGGTTGTTTTTCGGCTTTATTGATATAGTGGTGAGCTTCACCTTTGTCGATGATGAGCAAATCCGCTTGGGCTAACCCAAAATCGTTAAGAGTAGAAAGACCCATTTCAATACTTCCAACTTCTGTTAGCTCACCATTGCCAATATTGAATTTCGTCAGGAGCCTAGTTGTTGGTGTTTGCTGATCAGCTATGCCGTTGAGGCTCGTCTCAGGTCTTCCGTTTGGAAATGCTTCTCCCTCACCCAAGGCAAGGTATTTTACTGATGCACCACTATGAAGATGCTCCCTAACTATTAGCTCGTGCGCAATTCGATCGTGGTGATGCCATGTAAAGATGGTCGACTTTGGGACTCCGTAGTAATCCGCTAGCAAGTCATAAGACTTACATCCCGTAACTTCTTTTAGCCTATCAGTAAATAAGCGACCAGTTTTGTATTCGAAAGGCGGTACCTTTGCCGGAACTCTGCTCATTTACGCACTCCTTAATCTTAAAAAGGTACGTGATTGTTAGATTTGTATCTTAAATAAAAGCCATTTTGTGTTCCTATAGGCTTAATTTCAAAAGAGACCTTTACTTTTTGTCAAAAGGGATCAACAATCACTTCAAATGAAATGACGCTTTCATATTGCACCATGCAGCGTCAAATAATCTCAAACAAGTAGGATATCACTTATGGCAACGCTACAAATAGCAATTGATGCGCCTATCTGCACAAAAAAAGAATTTTTACGTCGTACTGGCATGTCTTCATCTACGTTCGACCGCCAAAAAGAACTCGGCAACATTCCAGTAGTGCCGAAAGAAGCCTCCAAAGGACTCATCATGGTCAACATGGTGAAGTACATGGAAAAGCTAGCGGCGCAACAAGTATGAAGTTCGCTATCCCACCTAAAACTAAATTCACCCTGCAAGATGTAATGAGTGAGTCTTGGGAAGATAAATACCCGAACAAATGCCCAGTATGGCTAGAAGTAATTGGCTGGGCTTTCGTTTTCGTACCGTTTTTCTTCAATTGAGTATTAGTTATGGACGCAAATAACTCAATGTGTGTATTACGCGAACGCAAACAACAAGCTTTTGATGCAGCTTGTTGTGATTTTGTTGTCAATCACGATGTTGAAGCGATTGCCCGAAAGCTTGAGCTTAACGGCACAATGCTTCGCAACAAGCTGAACCCAAATCAACCGCATGTACTTAAGCCAGTTGAGTTGGCGTTAATCAGCCGCGTCTCTGGTGACTACTCAATCGTAAACACGTTATTTGCTAATGATGGTGTTGTAACCATTCCACTTCCAAAAAATGAAGACGGACTCAACTTGCTTGAAAGAGTTCTTCAGCTAAATGCCCACTCTGGTGAGCTTTCTAGCGATGCGTTAGCCATGTGCACCGCAGAGCGTTTACCGCGATCTACTAAACGCAAAACCCTAGCTAAGGCGCAAGCCGCTTTGGGCAATCTGGTTTTGCTTATCAATGACCTTGAACACCGCACCACAGGCCTGCAGCCACTAATGCAATTTGGCACAGATTTTCTGGCTAATGGTGCACCTATTCCGGGTTTAGCCTAAACAGCTTGAACCCGATTAAGAGGATATGAACACCATGAGTCAGTTAGCTAGACAACAAGAAATACAGCCCTCTTCATTTAAAGAAAGAGCGCCAAGCGCAGCAGATAGTATTGCAGCGTGTAAATCGCTTTTCGATAAAAGTGCAAAGCGTAGAAAGCTACGCGATATGTATAACGAAATGAATGATCGTAGCCGTGGCTTAATTCTGATTGCAGGTGGTATGCCACCAAAAGATTACAGCCGTGAGTTTGATTCATTCGATGACCTTGAGTTGCAAAAAGTCCGTTCTGGAATGCAGCTGCTTAAAGAGATGGTGATGAAGTTCGACCGCAAAGTGGGTGATGTCCGCCGCCTAAAACATTCCGATATCAGCAAAGTTATTTAACAGCCTAGCCAGCCATTTGCCCCTGTAACAGGGGGCTTTTTTTCGTCTTAGCGTAGGAGCATAGAAGATGAATAAAACCGTAGCCCAAGTCGCTATTGAGCGCGCAACTCTATCAACAATCAACAGCTTGTATGCATTAGCTATAGAAAGTGCAGACGTAATCAGTATTCGAATTGAGTATTCATCAAAAATGAAGCTCATGAATATTGTCATTTTTTCGGATACCACTACACACCATGCTCACAACGTGGTGCTTTTGGATAACGAAAATGCATTAGAAGATTTGTTGGCAGTGGAAGACAAGATCATCGAGCGAGTAGCACAGCTCCGCGACGAACAGGAAGCGGAGGAAGCAGCATGAGCATCACTACCCATGAATTAAAAATTCAATCAGTTCATTTCGCTGATGTTCTCGCCCACCGCAAAACACACGAAGTTCGAATCAATGCTCGTGATTACCAAACTGGTGATTGCTTAAACCTACGTGAGATTGATGCAAACGGTGAGTACACCGGGCAAGAAGCGAATGCCGAAGTTAGCCACGTTTTACACGGTGGTCAGTTTGGTATTGCAGAGGGTTGGTGTGTCCTTTCTTTAAGAAGTGGCACCAGTAAATCGGCATTGAACCTGATTTGTTTTTTACGTGATCGCCTTCAGGAAACGTGTGATTGCATTGATGCAAGCCACGACATTATCAAACAGTCAGGACATACAACTGCAGATGCAGAAATGACGGCTAATGATGCACGTGTATTTATTGATATGGCGAACCAATACCTAAATACGATTAAGGGCAACAACGCATGAACTATGTAGCAGTGGCACTTAACAATGGTGGCGGGGTGGTGCGCCATGATGAAACTAGTGAAGTGAAAAGTGTGTTACTTGGAGAGTTCGATTCCATAGAGCCTGCGATTAATACGGCTTGCGATTTGTTCAAGTGTCATCACGTTATGAATGGCGTGATTATTAAAGGTAACCATACGGGAGGTCACATGATTATGGATATACAGGATCTGGCAGCGCTATGAGTGAAGCACTAAAAGTTGCGGCTGAAGCGCCTGATTATATCGAAACATTATTAGTTGAAATGCTGCAAGGTGAGCACCCCGATAATGAAGTTCTGCTAGGTACTTTGCTATCTGGTGATGAGTCAATTCAAGTTCAATTGAAGGTTACTCGTAACCCCGCAGATTTTTTGGATGAGTGTTGATGCATGGAATTGAATGAACTCCTCTATAGCGTAGGGGCTGTGATGCCCCTCGACAAAATTCGCAGAAACGATGCCAGCTATAACGCTGGTTTTTTAGTATCCAAAATTTACACCAACCAAGAGCAAGCGCTTTTAGATTCCGGTTTAGTGAAGAAAATCCCGATTTACGATCGCGTTTTTAACCAGAAATCGAAGCGAGAAGTGGAGCTTAAGAAATCGACCGATCTCTTTAAAGCGCTCAATTATCGCACGGAACACGACCGCGAAGCGGCGGCGAGAATCGCCGAAGAAGCTAGGCTAGTCAAAGGGCGCAAAAGTCAGACAGAAAAATACAGGCATCGAATTGAGCGAAATCGTCGCACTCTGAGGCTTCTGGACAAGGTGGTGAATCCGTCAGAAGTGTTGCAAAGCCCAGAGTCGTATTTCAACCACGACTCGCTCTATGGCTCTACAGAGCGAAATCAGCCTGCTGTGCTGCGTGAAAAGGGGAGGGAAAACCGCTGTGAACCAAAAATACTCCCCACATCGGTACAACTGCAGCAACGTGAATGCTTTAACCAGTATCGAATTCAGCACATAACACAAACACCGGCGAGCAAAGCCCCTGTAGCAAACAGTGGTGATAGATACACAGACAAATTAACCAAGCGAGCCGTTACCCAGATTTTCGAAAGTGCCGCGTATTCAGCAATTTGCAATGATGGGTTCACTACGTTCCTCACGCTGACGTTTACCAAAGCTCAACGATTAGCGATTTTTGGCGGTATGGCCGATGAATCTGATCTCGGGCATCTTGGTGCACGGCATCCTATCCGCTATCGAAGAAACATGGTGACTTATGCGAGTAGCCCGGCTGAGAAACGAGTGGCGTTGCCGGTCATGGATATCGGTGGTCCTTATTCAACTGTCCCATTTGCCAATAGACCTCGGACTAAGTTGATGAATGGAGGTGGTGAGATAGCAGGTGATTACTGCCGCTTGGAAGACAAGCCGAAAGCTGAGTTTACTCTAGAGAAAACTATTGAAACCACCATGGGCAAAGAGGTGTCTCGGATTCTTGATGCGATGAAGAAGATGTATCAAAGAGGTTGGGTTGCGGATCATACTGTTCAAATTGATGCCGATAGCGGCCAGAAATATTGTGATTTAAAAGCTGAAAAAGTGCCGGCACATATTGGCAAGCCTAGTGACGTTGGCCCAACTAATAAAACGCTCGACTTTCATTACATTTGGGTCGCTGAGTGTCCTGCAAATGAGGATGGTGAACCCAACCCCCACGTACATGTTCTTTTAAAGTGGAATGTTGAACCTAGATTCTTTAGTGCCTGGGCAAAACGTCTAGAAAAAATTTGGGGGCACGGATTTGCAACGCTCGAGAGAATCAAAAAGCCAAAGGCTGCCGGCTCTTACATCATAAAGGCTGTGGGGTATGCCGCCAAAGGAGGGGATTCAACACAAGGGCTGATAAAGGGAAATCGTTACAGCATATCTAAATGCACACGAGCGCCAAAGTGGCAGTGCTTGGCATCGTTTGAAGCGGACAACATGACGGCAGTGATTAAAGAGCTTGGCTATAAGTTAGACCAGTGGAAAAAACCGTTAAAGCGCAGAATATCAAAGCTGAAGGTTGCAAAAGACCAAACGATTAAAGCCAAGGCGATAGCCATGAAACAAGGCAAACCGAAGTCACTGACAGACAAAATGCAGAGCCGAATTATTCGTTTGGAAAAACAGGCAGAAAAGGTAAATCAAGAAATCCGTGAACGTGGAGTGCATGCCTCCAGTGGGAACCGTTTCTCTGTGACGTTCGAAGGTGATGACTCAAAAACTAAAGTAGACGAATTCTTGTTCTGGGCTGCTGGTGCTCGTGGTTGGTCTATGGAGTGTAGAGATTTAGATTTAGCTGATCTCAAACAAGAGGCTGATACATATTACGAAAGTAGCTTTGTCCATCATCAGGAACGGCGAGCCTATTGGAAGGCAGTATTTGAAGATAGTCCCCCCGTTTTAGATGCTGATGACGACGAAAAAAGTTATTGGATGAACATTCAATTAGAATACGTAGATTACATTTGTAAGTCATTGTTATATAGTAAGAATGATATCCCTAGTAATTATTGGAACGGATAAAAAGGAGCTGGGATAACATGAAAAAGAACGATATCTTGCTAATTGGAATAGTTGTTACATTCTTGATTATTTGGGTTTGGATGTTTATGTATATACATAATAGCAAGGCACATTTTAAAAACATCGTCAATTTAAGTGAAGAGTCGACATACAAAATCGATAAACGTGCAGAGATGTTTGGTGTTGAGCCTGAAGGGCGTTTAGGCGACATGTTTGCTTGTTTAACAAAGTTCCGCCGGACATCACACAGAATACCATCAAAAGGCAGCTCCGGCGAAACAGGGATGCTATCAATGTATGTCGACGGCCGTTACAAAATAACTTCTTATATAGTGAACGGCGAAGTGTTAAGTGCAAGTCTGATGGAGTACGATAAAAATGGGAAATTTGTTTACGATAGTGGTAGTGTCACCCTTAATTGCGATATCAAATTACTGAATCGATTCGATTAAATGACTAAGAGTTAAGCCCAGCACTTTTTAGTATATCGATACCAAACCTACCGATTAAGCGTGCGTTATTCAAACTCACCAAGATGAATGTGCCCAGTGTTAGCATTTAGAAAAACGGTGTGAAGAGCTCTTAGCGGTTCTGCAATAAGTAACACTCACATGATTCAATACTCTCGGCGCTTATTGTCTTTATCGATTAGTAAGAAAGTGGATAACTAAACCAGAAAGAAATTCTTGGAACGGATAAAAAGGAGTTCAAATAACATGAAAAAGAACGATATCTTGCTGATTGGAATAAGTGTTCCAATAGTGATGTGTTCGTTTTGGATGTTTACGGATTCACATAATAGAATGGCACATTTTAAAGATATTGTTAATTTAAGTGAACAGTCGACATACAAAATCGATAAACGTGCAGAGATGTTTGGTGTTGAGCCTGAAGGGCGTTTAGGCGACATGTTTGCTTGTTTAACAAAGTTTCGCCGGACATCACACAGAATACCATCAAAAGGCAGCTCAGGCGAAACAGGGATGCTATCAATGTATGTCTATGGCCGTTACAAAATAATTTTTAATATACTGAATGGCGAAGCAGTTAGTGCGACTCTCATGAAGTACGATAAAAATAGAGTTCGTATTTTCGATAGTGGTAGTGTGGCCGTCAATTGCGATGTCAAATTACTGAATCGATTCGATTAAATGACTAAGAGTTAAGCCCAGCACTTTTTAGTGTATCGATACTAAACCTACCGATTAAGCGTGCGTTATTCAAACTCACCAAGATGAATGTGCCCAGTGTTAGCATTTGCCAGCGAGATTGGGAAAGCTTTAATACAGCAGCCTAGTAAAATGCTCGTATACCCACGTAAAAAATAATTAAATTTGTACACGTAAAACTACTGTATTAATATACAGTAAATCGTCAGTTGGGAGGCTAAATGTCTGAACTACATAACAATGCGGAGGCGTTTGTTTTATGCGCTTTGGCTGAGGATACAAGCGGGAACCACGAAGAAAACCAAGACATTGGCATGTTCTTAATTTCATTGATTCTTGCCCATAAAAAAGGACAGCTAAAAGCTGTCCATGTTACAGGGCCTGATTATGAGAGTTGATTAAAATAAAGCTAACTGCTCCTTTAAATGGTCTCGATGTCCAGGCTTTAACATCTTGATTAAGCAGTTCGCCAATTCATCGGTGTCTTTCGATGATGGACTTAGCGTGTGACAGAAATACAAAGACATAACAAACTTATGTTCACACGTTGGGTTCTTACACTCACAATACAAATCTGCACAGTCGTTCGATAAGCGGTTGGTTTTATTTATCACTGCCCGTTCGCCACAACCGCAAGTAATGCGACTACCAAATAAAGACGGCTTACTAGTCGCACCAATTCCGAAATGAAGCTTTGACTGTTTGAGTGAGTGGCGATAGCCGATAGAACTCACAAAGGTATGCCCACATTCTGGGTTAGAACAGGAACAAGATAAATCTGCGCAATTGGCATCTTTAGCGATGCTTCTACTTACAATCGCGCGTTCACCACATTTGCAATAAACTCGCATACATTGACCTAACTTAACTGACTGACAGCATAATATTACGCCAATTTCTGTGTTTTTGTACAGTGTTATGCTGTTGTTACCGTATCGGTATCAAACTTCAAATGTAGCCGTTTAGGGAGCTCTGGGTCGCTGTTCACTTCATCCATAATCAGTTCACAAACAGGAATAATTTCATCTTTGGCGTATTCGCTGCCAATCTTAATCGGGTCACCCAAACTGGTAGTGCCTTGAGGAATGATTCCTGCTTTACCTACCGGGAAGCGATGACCCACTAAAATATCTTGGGCGGTAATGTTTTTAATCCGCTCAAATTCATCCTTAGTGGCAATGTCACCAACCGGAATTAACTGAATACCTTTCTCTTTTCCGTTTGGAATGTTTACAAACATACTGCGGAAATTACCCACGCCCTTAGAGCTGGCAATGGTTTCCTTCATCTTCTTTTCGTCTTCTTCACTTAGGTTCGGATCAGAAGCGTAGAAGATAAAGCCCATATGAGCCCCGTTTTTGTAGTATCGGCGGCGAAATAGCGTGGCATCTTTATTTAATAAGCTGCTCTGAATGCTGCCTAAGTAATCGGGTAATCCATAAACTTGTTGTTGCGGGTCGTACTGAGGTAAGAAGATCAAATCCTCTCTGCGGTATTCTCGTTGTTGGTTGTCTCGCTCAAGAATAACGAAGTTGCCGTTTTTGCGTTTGCGTAAGTACATGCCCGGTAAAGGATGCAAGCGCACCACACGTTTAAAGCCATCACGGATTTTTAAGAAAGCGGCATCACCAAAGGTGAAGTAATCGCGGCAAAAGGCTTGAATGTGTCTGCGCCGAGTCGAACCACCTTGTTGAAATCGTCCTGCGACATAGTTGGCCCGGGCAATCAATAAAGAGCCATGATAGGCGTTGACTCTAGCAATGTCGGCTAATCCATTGCGCGAAATTGGCGGTTCCCAATAGTTATCGGAATCGTTGTAAAACAAATCTGAGTAGGAAGTCATCCAACTATTAGAGTCGATAGCTTCAGGGGCGGAGTCGATGTGGTAGACCGACTCGGATGCTTGTTCTTCTTGTTTGACTAAAGGTTCTTTTTGCTCGGTCATGCTGCGGTTGCCCAAGTTGATTTAGTTGGTGTTGAGTGATCTAACGGCTCATTAATAATGGCGTGAGAAATTGCCCAGAATGCATCGGCGTGGCCTGTGGTTTGGCTGCGCTCTGCTCTGAATGTCATCGCGTTGCCGCTGGCGGTCGGTACTCGCTTAATTGCCATGAATGCCATAGCAATATCTTTGTGCTCGGCATCAAATTGAAGTCGTTTGGCTTCTACAATGTCGATCATCTTCATCACAAGGCGGTTTTTGTTTTCGTTGCTGTAGTGGATTGCGTGAGCTTCGCGCGGGTATTTCTTAGAAATTAAGTCCCAAACACCGCCACCAATACCCGTGGTATCAACGCCAATGTAAGTGACTTTGTAACGCTGAAATACTTTGTCGATTTCCGAAACGTGATACTGGAAGTTGAGCCCTTTCCAATAGTGCTTTTCCAATACGCGGAATTTTTCACCCGCTACGGCAGGTGGTGCCACAACCACCAAGCAGGCATTGTCTCGGGTTCGGGATGGGTCATAACCTAACCAAACCTCTCTACGGGCAAAGGGTTGTTTATTGTTTGGTTTGAAGTCTTGCCAGTGGGCCGCGTCTACCATGCCTTTTTCAAGATCAGAGAACTTGAAGACAGAAAGCGAACCATCGACAAAAACACACATAAACAGGTTGTTGAAGTCGTCTTGGCTGTACTCTTCGCGCAGTTCGTCAATGTCGAATAGGTCACAACCACCATTAGCGGCATCTTCAATGGTGACAACATAACGCCACTGCTTATCGTCGCAGAGTCGGCCACCGTCGCGATATTCTTCAAAGGTTGGAAATTCAATCTTGGTGCGAGATTCTTTGCCTTTGCGCCACTGATCGCCTGTCCAAAATGGGTAAGCCTGGTGCATCTTCGATGATGGCGTAGAAAAGTAAGTTTTACGCCACTTCTTATGCGTAGCCATTGCTGAAGCGAGTTTGTTTAGCTCATCAAATTTGGGTATCCAGAAATATTCATCAACATAAACATGGCCGTTGTAGCTCTGGGCTGTTTTGCTATTAGTTGAAAGGAAACGTAGTTTTGCGCCGTTAGAAAGAATGATCGGGTTGCCGGTTAATTCGATGTCTAAAAACTCTTTACCAATGGCAATGATATAGCTGCGGAAAACTTCCGCTTGAGCGCGAGAAGCAGAAAGGAATAGTTGGTTATCGCCCGTTAGAATTGCATCTTCTAACGCTTCACCACTGAAATAGTAAGTCGCGCCGATTTGGCGTGATTTAAGGATGTTGCGAATACGCTGTTTAATATTGTTACGCATGACATGCTGATATTCGAACAGCGATTCATGCCAGCGTTTAAAGTCTTCTTCGGCCAGGTGCTCAATGCTGTTTTTCTTGCGGCTCTTTTTGCGATTGTTGCTACCGCTACGGCCTTGGCTAGCTGGTTCAGAACCATTAGCCTTCGAGCTGCCTTGCGAAAGCATGCGTTCAGCTTTGGCTTTTGCATCGGCATTCGCTTTTAGCAACTTAACGTGATGGTCTATGAGTTTATCCATCTCTTTAAGCTGCTGATCGGTTTTCTCGTCCTTATCAATTAACACAGCCAAACGACGGTTAATCATTTCTTCTACAGATAGTTCGTTCAGCACCAAAGCCCAGCCGAATTTCTCCGCCCAGGTATAAATGATGCGGTCGCTATTTAGGTTAAGTTGCGCCGCTATTTCTTTTGGAGGTAATCCGCGTAAATAAAGCTTTTTCGCGGCCTCTTTTATTTCGTCTGAATATGCCATAGCTGCATCATACGCCCCGAAAACTCTCAAATGACTAAGCAAAATTCGGATGACTTCGGATTTGGATAAAATCCGAATTTCTAGGAATTGAAGTGGCTGAAAGCAGTTATTCAAAGGCGTATTGTTTGCTCAAACAGAGATGTAAATAACTAACTTGAGAGCGCAAATGCCAAAAATTAGTGACTGGAAAATCATAGCGACAGAAGGGCCAACCGTAGACGGGCGCAAAATTACCCGTGAATGGCTAACTCAAATGGCGGAGAACTATTCGCTTGAGGAATACCCAGCATTGATTTGGCCAGAGCACCGTCGTTTTTATGGTTTCGGTGAAAACTGGGGCAAGGTAGTAGAGCTTAAAGCGGAAGAGAAAGACGGCAAAATGCGTTTGTTCGCAAAGCTTGAGCCTAACGATTACATGCTTGAAGCAAACCGTAAAAAGCAAAAGCTATTCACATCCATTGAACCAAACCCCGATTACAAGGGCGAAGGGCGTTGTTACTTAATGGGCCTAGCTGCGACTGACTCCCCAGCCTCCACAGGTACTTCGCTACTTCAATTCTCTCGTAAGCAAGGTGAAACAACCGAACTTAAATGCAGTGCACTTGAAGAAATCGACTTTTCAGCCTGTTTCACCAAGAAAGACCGCTTTTTTGCGGCATTCAATGAATTTTTCTCTTCTGGCGATGAAGTGCCAGAAACTCCATCAATAGACGAGGATACCGAAGTGACTGAAGAGCAACTTAAAGCAGCACTAAAAGAGCAGTTTTCTGTATTCAAAGGTGAGTTCAAAAAAGAACTGGCCGAAGAATTCAATCTCAATGCAGAAATCCCAGAAGAACCAGTAGAAGAACAAGAACAAAGCCAAGTGATCGAACAGTTCTCTGCCACTCTGGATAAAAAACTCAAACCGCTTCTTGAGAAAGTGGAGGGTCTCGAAACCCAGTTCAACAAACTTTCACAGGAAGCACCTGGCCAAGAGCCAAAGGGCGAAGGTGCTGATGACAAATTCTCAACCACGGAGATGATTTAAATGCTGAATGCAATATCAACCACCTATTTACTAGAGTTCTGCACAGCAACGCTATCAGCGGCAAACGCTCCACAGGGCACACAGACGTTTAACCTAACACCACCAATGGAAACTAAGCTGCGCCAAGCAATTATGCAGTCTGATGCGTTTCTTGGAATGGTTTCACTACTGCCTGTTCAACAAATTAAAGGCCAAGTGGTCGATGTGGGTGATGATGGCCTGTCTACAGGTCGCTCCGATACTGGGCGCTTTAGTGTTGAAGTGGGCCAAAGTGGTAATACCTACGAACTGACAAAAACCGATTCAGGCGCACACATTATGTGGGAAACCATGACTCAGTGGGCCAACTCAGGCTCAAAGAACGAATGGCTAACCATGATGAAAAACGCTATCTCTCGTCGCTTTGCCTTAGACATGCTGCGTATTGGTTTCAATGGTACATCTATCGCAGCCAAAACCGACCCAGTTGCCAATCCGCTAGGGCAAGATGTGAACAAGGGCTGGTTAAAACTGGTAAAAGAGAAAGCAGCAGCTCAAGTGCTAGCGTCAGCCGACCTTGATCCAACAGGTGCGACCCAAGGTTCATACAAAAACCTTGATTCGTTGGTGCAGGACTTAATCAATACAACCATTGCTCCAGAGCATCGCCAAGACCCTGATCTTGTTGTGTTGGTTGGCTCTGATTTGGTGGCGGCTGAACAACACCGTTTGCTTGAAGCAGCAGATAGCCCAACTGAGCACAAAGCGGCGCAAAGCCTAGCTAAGACGATTGCGGGTAAAAAGGCTTACACGCCTCCGTTCTTCCCTGCTAATCAAATTTGGGTAACCAATACAAAGAATCTGCAAATCCTTACACAAGAAGGGACGCAGTGGCGCAAGCAGAAGAACGATGAAGATGAGCTTCGCTTTAAGCAAAACCACATCCGCATGGAAGGTTATGCAGTGGGCAACCTTAAAAAGTTTGCTGCAATCGAAGCGGTCACAGTTGTTGACACTGCGGCAGCCGCGTAAGGGGTGAACAATGGTTAGTTCATTAGCAAGACAGCGCAAACAGATTCTTGAAAAGCAAGCTAACCAGTCTGCGCCAGAAACCGTCTCTGTTGCAGACACTAATAGCCTGCACATCAAGCTGATTGACTTCGAAGAAGACCGCAAGCATTTGCGCTCTTTCAATGCGATTGCTGATCGTGTCGAGCATAAGCGCAATGTCTTAGTCCCGAAATACAAGCCGTATGTTCAAAGTTACTTAGAAAGCGGTGAGCAGTTCGAAAACCCAATTTTTACCAACTTGGTGATCTGGCTATTCGATATTAAAGAGCTGGATACCGCGATTGAGTGGTGTATGACGGCAATCGAACGTGATTTGCCAACGCCAGAGAATTTCCGCCGTGACTGGCCGACATTCTGTGCTGATGAAGTACTGGCTTGGGCTGAAAACGAATCGGAACGTGGAAATTCAATTGAACCTTACTTCTCCAATGTGTTTGAGAAGATCGAAAAAGATTGGCGTTTACACGAAAAGGTTCACGCCAAATGGTTCAAGTTCGCAGGCTTATACCTGATTCGAAACGAAGAAGGCCAACCGCAAGCGACAGCAATCGGCAGCTTGGAAACGTTGGAAAAGGCTTTGGCTCTGCTTCAACACGCCCACGATAAGCACAGCAAAGTAGGTGTGGGTACCCAAATCAAGAAAATTGAACAACGTATTCGTGCCATTAAAGATGGCAAGAATCTGTAAAGACTCCTACGCCACCGCGCCTCGGCTGGTGAGGTAAGAGAAGCCAATAGGCTAACTCGATACCGTCGACCCAGTGGCTAGAGGCGCATTTATTTACTTACGTTGAAAAACAAGGGAATCGTGATGAGCTTTGGTGGAAAAGTTAACAGTGCAGCCAATACCGCCATACCTGGTGAAGGTTGGCCGGATTTATCAACCGATGAATTCCGCAAGCTGCGCCGTATTCCCCATACGTTTGATAACGATTCTATGGCTTCAGCCGTGATCATTGCAGCTTTGAATATTCAGCAGCGGCTTGAAAGCCTGCTAGTTGATGGCAATCCGCCTGTGCTGAGTGCCGCTAAAACGGCGGTATATAAACGCGCGGTTTATGGTTTGGCCCACGCTGACTTATTGCCAGAGTTCGCCACGCAAGACCGCCGCAAAGAAGGTGAAAGCGTAGCGACAGATGAACCAGAACAAGAGGCACGCTTTGTCACCCAAAGCAATCAAGATGTGCGTTTGTTACTTGGCCGTAGTGCCAATGGGATTGCTTCGATATGAGCGAAACAGCTTACAACAAAACTAAGCTGGAGCACTTAACGGATTACATCGTTAGCCACCTAAACAGCAATGTGCTTGATAACAAAATTGATGCTTGGCAAGAGAACGGCTCGATAGTGCCAAGCGGTGAAGACCGTGGAAACGATGGCTATATCGCCTGTTATTGGAAATACAACGCGGTGGTGTCGGTGGAGGAGTTTCCTCACCAGTTATTAGACCCACGTTGTTTGTTAGCTCTGGTTGCCTGTTGGTTAAGCGACCATGAAGAAGACCGAAACGAACAGGAGCTAGAAGACCCAACTTTATCGGTGGATGTGATCAGCAATGAAGTCGCTGATGTGAGCATAGAGCTTGAGCTGATGGAGCCTATCGAGCTGGTACCAGATTCAGAAGCCGGAATGATTACTTGGCGCGGAATTAAATACCGAGTTCAAGCCGTAGAGATTTACACCGCAGAAGAAGCGGAGTTGGTGAATGAAACCGACGATTAGTGCGAATAAAAGGGATGTGCTCAACATGCAAGAAAAGCTTGCCATGTTAGCACTACCACCCAAAAAGCGAGTTTGGATACTGAAAACCCTTGGCCGTTGGGAAAAGACCAATACACGTAAACGCATTCAGCAACAGAAAGATATTCACGGGCAAGCATTAGAGCCCAAAAAAGGGAAGAAGCGCGGCAAAGTGATGCGCCGTATGGCGAAGGGATTAACCCCTTATGTACGAAACGCCAACATGCTCGACCTAACTTGGAGCAACAAGCTCACCGCAAGAATTGCAGCCAGGCATCACGTTGGTCAAAAGCAAAAAATGACCAAGCGCCAAATGCAAAAGCGATGGGGAACACCAGACTACTCCGCGCCTTGCTCTAAAGGGCAAGCGCGAAAGCTAAGGGAGCTGGGTTACACGGTACCGAGAAAAAGCGGCAAAGGACGGAAAAAGCCAAGCCTTCGCCTATTGATGGAAACCGTTAACCATGGGCAAGCAGGGCAAATTATCCGAGAGCTGAGCAATCAGCCCAATGTCACAGCTTGGGATATCCCATTAGCAGAGCGCCAGATATTAGGCAGTAACGAACGCGAAGTAACCCGCCAACTCATAAAGATCTTTGAGCAGGCCAAGACGCGAACATAAGCGAGGAAATAACCAATGGCAACCGGAAAGGTAGGGGTAAATAACCTCAATTTAGGGCAAGGCGGGATTCCAGAGATTGAACGCCACCTGCTCTACATCGGGCGAACGGATAAAGCCGAACTGCAAGGCAAAGTTACCCGTGTGAACAACATGACCAACCTTGATGAGGTGGTCGCTGATGATGCGCTAGGCGCAAACGTAAAAGCCGCACAGCTTAATGGTAAACAAAACTGGACGGGTGCCATCTTCGGTTTGGCTGACGGTGACTCTTGGGAAGACGCTGTAGATACTGCCAACCTTACCGACTCTTTCGAAGGTATTTGTATTGTTGATGTTGTGGCCGACAAAGCCGAGTTCACAGCAATGCAAGACAAAGCAACAGAGCTAACGAGCAAACTTGGTCGTTGGGTGTTCTTCCTTGCTGCGTGTGCTGGTATTGATGCAGATACCCAAACGTGGTCGGACTATGAAACCGCCATGCTAGCCCTAGTGAAAGATGTGGCAGCAAATATGGTAACGCCAGTGCCAATGCTTAACGGCAATAATGTCGGTGTGCTTGGTGGTCGCTTATGTGATCGCGCTGTCACAATAGCCGATAGCCCAATGCGAGTCGCAACGGGAAGCCTATTAGGTCTTGGTGAAATGCCAGTGGATTGCGCAGGTAAACCACTTGAAATGAGCACTATTTCAGCACTAGCCGACGCACGTTATTCACTGCCCCAGTGGTACGCCGATATGGAAGGTGTTTACTGGACAGATGCCACAACGCTGGAAGCGAAAGGCGGAGACTATCAATACCTTGAATATGTTCGCCCCGTTCACAAGCTAAATCGCCGCGTTCGAATTAAAGCGATTCGTCGTATTGCTGACCGCATTCTTAATTCAACTCCACCAAGTATCGAGCTCAACCGCACTTACTTCAGTAAAGACATGCGCGACATGTCGAAGACCACTGAGATTGGCGGCATTCCGTTCCCTGGTGAAATCATGCCACCACGCGATGAAGATGTGTCAATTCAGTGGATGAGCAAAACCAAAGTCAACATTGGCTTAATGGTTCGTCCTCACAACTGCCCGAAACACATTGTGGTCAACATTGGGCTTGATCTCTCTAACCCTGCAGATTCGGAGGCGTAACCAATGAGCATGCGTATTTCTGGCAAGAACATGCATTTTTCAATGGGCGACTACAAGCTAAAAGCGCAAAAAGTCACCCTATCTATTACCGACAATTCCGCCGTGAACAAAACCTCTGGTGTGCCAGATGGTTATGTCGATGGTGATGTAGAAGCAAGTGGTGAAATGGAGCTCACCACGCAGCAGTTTAACCAAATGAGCAAGGCCGCAAAACAAGCCGGTTCTTGGCGTGGCCTGCCTGCCTTTGACGCGCTGTTCTACGGCAAGATTGATAAAGATGAGCTGAAAGTAGAAGCCTTTGGTTGTCGAATCAAAATCTCTGATTTGCTCGATGTTGATTCCAATGGTGGTAGCGCACTGGTTCACAAACTGCCGTTTGAAGTAACAAGCCCAGACTTTGTGAATATTAACGGTGTTCCGTACTTGCGCTCAGATGAAACCGAAGACTTGGTGCAGTAAGAAGGGGGCGTGATGTCTGATGTTATCGACCATGCCAGTGGCCTTGAAACCCAATTCACAGAAGTGGCGCTTGCCAACCAACTGGCAAGGGCTAAGCGAATTGAACAACGAGAAAGCGCACAGGAATGCGGCGAATGTGGCGACCCAATACCCGAAGAACGCCGCCAGAAAGTACCAGGGTGCCAATACTGCACCCAGTGCCAAAGCAACATAGAGAGATTTAAGCGATGAAGCATTTGGTTTTAAAGCGCCGTTACTTTCCCCACGGTACCTATTCAACATTACACCGTGCCGATGGTAGTCAGGTTTGTTGTGTTGTTGAGCGACCTTGGCAGAACAACGCGCCATCTAAGTCCTGTATTCCAGAAGGTAGCTACACGCTTTTTCCTCATAAATCGCCAAAGTTTGGTGAGTGCTATGCATTGGAAAGCAAAGACCTTGGTGTGACTCGACAAGGGCCAAGCCTACGAACTCATATTTTGATTCACAAAGCGAATTCGCCTAAGCAGCTTCAAGGTTGTTTGGCTCCTGGTGTGGATTTTGGTTTTGTGGGTGGTGAATGGGCAGTGATGAACTCAACCGCTGCATTTAACAACCTGATGGTAGAGCTTGGCGGAGAGCCAGCAAGCCTAACAATTCTAAAGGACTGATTGATATGTGGGAAAAAGTTAAATCACTTATTGGTTCGGCTGCACCATTGGTTGGCACCTTAATTGGTGGCCCAGCAGGGGGCGCGGTAGGTGGATTAGTTGCTAATGCCCTTGATGTTGAAAATACGCCAGAAGCTATTGAACAGGCGTTGGTCAATGACACTGAAGCATTGTTCAAACTGCGTCAATTGGAGAAAGAGCACGAGCAAGAGCTTAAACGTCTCTCCATTGAAGAAGGTCGTTTAGCTTTGGAAGCCAAACGAGCCAATTTAGCAGATACACAGCATGCACGTGAGCAGCATAAAGATCACTGGATGCCAAGCCTTTTAGCTTTGTTGCTTTGTGCCATGGTCGCTGGAATGTTTGCCGCTTTGTTCTTCGGTGAACCATCGAAAGAGTATGCCCAAGTGCTGATCATGATTTCCGGTACCGTACTAGGTGCGTTTGGTACAGGGGTAGCTTTTTGGTTGGGTAGCAGCAAAGGCAGTGCGGATAAAAGTAAAAAACTGAATTTGCAAGGGGGCTAGATGGAAGATTGGCGCGTGTTGCTGGGATTGGGAGGCTTCCTGTTAACGCTGATCGGTTTTGTGTACACCCGCGCTGAGAAATCCGCAGCCACAACCCGAGATCTCGAACAGCGGACTCACAAAAACGAGCTGGCAATTGCCAACCAACGTGCGGATGTTGCAGAGAAATACGCCACCAAGCATGAGCTACGGGAAGCCGTAGACGATTTGAAAGATTCAATTAATGGACGGTTCGACCGTTTGGAAAACAAGTTAGATAAAGAGCGAGAAGTAGCATGACAAAACCTATTGTTTTAACCGTTGGTACGACAGACCTTGAATTCAACCCAACGCCAGCTGAGTACGACGAAGCACAAAATACCATCTTGCAAGGTGATGCGAGCAGCGCAGCACATAACTTCTTGATGAGCAGCGTTAGTGAAGGTTCAAAAGACGCACTGCGTGAAATTACTAAGCAGAACCCAGGTGCAGCAACGCAAATTTACGGTGTCGTTCTTAAAGAGTACGCGCCTAAGCTTTCCATCTCGGTAAAAAAATAGATGGGCTTGTCGCTGCCATTGATAGTAGCGACAGGCAAAAAATGTATGCGTGGCGGCGAAAGTGGCTACCTAATGAACCGGATACTGAGCAGAACCTTGCCTACGCGATTTGGTTAGAGAAGAACCATTGGGAAAACATGCAAGCCGTCACCGCTAGCGGTGTAGCCAAAGCCTTTGGCGGTTAACCACTAAGCAAATAGAGAATTGTTGATGTTACCAGAAGCACTCAGATTTCAAGTTGGATTAATTGACCAGATTTCAAAACCTCTGGGCAATATTCAACGACAAATGACCGATGTCACCAACACCTATCGCCAAGGCACTCATACCATGGTGGCAGGTGCGGCAGGCATGGTGGGGGCTGGTTTCGCATTACAACAAGCCTTGATGCCTGCCATTGAAATGGACCGAAAGCTAGGTGAAGTTAAATCACTTGGTGTTGCTGATGATCAGCTGCAAACCCTAGCTCAAACAGCGATGAAGTTTTCCGTCGAATATGGCAAGTCAGCCACTGAGTTTGTGGATTCAAGTTACAAAATTCAATCAGCGATTTCGTCTCTGAAAGGCAATGAACTTTCAGAGCTTACCCATATTTCTGGCGTCATGGCAGCTGCCACAAAAGCAGATACTGAGACCATTACAGGTTACATGGGGCAGATGCACAAAATCTTTAACGATGATGTTGTGCAAATGGGTAATGTCGCATGGGCACAAAAACTTGCAGGCCAAACAGCAACTGTTGTGAAAATGTTCAATACGGAAGGTAAGGAAATGGCCGCAGCCTTTCAGAACTTTCAGAGCATTGGTACGAAAAACAATATTGCGATGGAAGAGCAGTTCGCAGTGTTGGGTACGTTGCAAGCTATAACTCAATCGGGTTCTAGGGCTGGTACACAGTACTCTTCTTTCCTTCAAGGTGTAGCTAAAGCTCAAGGCAAGTTTGGTAATAAAGTTGCCTTTCAAAACCAAGATGGAAGCATGAAGTCTGTAATAGACATCATGGGGCAATTGAAAACTCTGTATGGGGATACCCTCGAACTTTCAGAACAGGCTGAGCTAAAAGAAGCATTTGGAGGCCAGCAAGCAGTTAATTTCATTATGAATATGATGAATGAAACTGATGGACTAAATAAGTCAATCAAGCAACTGCAAGACGTATCGGGGCTGAAAGAAGCGAGAGACATGGCGCACACCATGACCGACCAGTGGGAACGACTCGAACAAGGCGTGTTTGCAGTTCGGACGGCTTTTGGTGCAGCGTTGCTGCCTGCTCTATTACCAGTGGTTTCAAACCTAGCCGATGGCGCGATGGAAATTATTCGATGGACTGAGATTTTTCCCAACATCACGAAATATGTGGGATATACCGCTGTTGCCATGTTGGGGTTGGTTGCAGCAGGTGGCCTACTTACTGTAGTTGCGGGAGCGTTAAGTATCTTAATGAGCCCAATCACGCTGATAGTTACGGGAATTGGTTTAGCTATTGGTGCTGTTGTGGGGTTGATCGTTTATTGGGACAAAGTAAAGGCTGCGTTCGGAGACACCGCGATGTTTCAGGCGTTGGAAAATGGAGTTGCAATGCTGCGAGGTTCCTTTGGCTTTTTGTATCAAGCAATTGAACCTCTATTTCCATTATTTAAGTGGGTAGGCGTTGCGCTTTTTGAAGTGATAAAAGTTTTAGCAGAGGTCGGAATTGGAGTGTTCTCTAACTTGATCACCGGAGGAATCCAATTTGTTTCCTATGTTCTTACCGCAATCGTGTCAGGCGTATCTCTCGTTATAAGTGTGTTCAGTAAGTTATTCCAATTTCTATCTGCCGGTTGGCAATGGGTGGTGAGTGGCTTCACCGATACCAGTGGATTTGCTTTCATTGGGCAAATGGCCGACTCGATGCGCAACATCTTTGGAAGCGTATTTAGCTGGTTCACCGATCAGTTAGCGGGTATCTGGGAAAACTTGAAAGGGCTCGTTGATTCGCTACCAGGTTTCGGCAGTGATGATGAAACGGCTCCGGTGAAATCTAAGTCAGTCCAAAGCGCAACACCTTACGCACAAGTTCAACCAGGTGGCGCGGCCAAGAATATTGCCAACTACCAAACAAGCTCAAACGTGTATCACGTTGGTGGTATTCACCCGACTTACATGAACAGCGTGGCTGATTTTGATAACGAAATGATGATGGCGGCAGGCTAATGGCGGATTACCTCTATCAAGACATCCTAATTGAAAACGGTGACGTGGTACTCGATGCAGGCCGAAACCCTGTATTGATTCAAGACCGAGCAGTGATCGCTCAAGACATTAAACACGCCATCATTGAAAGCAATTTAGCGGTCGATCTCATTGCAGAGCGCAGCCCATCAAAGAAAGCGGATATTCGCACCAAGTTGGAATTGTTGGTTGAAGAAGATGTTCGCCTAGTGCCGGGAACTGTGAGATTAGAAGAACCGACAGAAGGCACGATTTATGTTTTCGCCACGACTGCAGACTTTGGCGACGTAACTCTTGATATAACAACTTCGGAGACAACCAATGTCTGATATTCCTAAGCCAGATTACGCCGAGCTGGTAAAGCAATCCGGTATTCCTACCGATGCAGCCAGTTGGAAAAAAGTGCTGAAAGAGGAAATGGAAAAGGAAGAGTGCATTATCTCTAACGACTCGCTTTTCTCCCCGTTCTGGCGCTTGATTGAATCGGCAGTGGTACAAGTGACCTTGTGGCTCATCAATACATTATTGGTGGGTTACGTTCTACCGAACATGTTTGTTGCAACCGCTGTAGACCAATGGCTAGACCTACTTGCATGGCAGTGCAAACTCACTCGTAAAGAAGCAACTAAAGCCAAAGGTTTGATCGCCTTCCAACGTGCAGCCGCAAAAGGGCCAGCGCTAGTCATTCCAAAAGATACGTGGATTCAGACCGAGCCCATTAACGGCAATATCTACCGCGTTCGTGTGCTAGCTGATACTACGCTGCCAGAAAACGAAACGATGATCATGGCGGAAGTGGAAGCAGAGAGTGAAGGTGCAGCCTACAACCTTGGCGAAGGGTATTACCATATTTTGCCGACTGCGATACCAGGCATTGCAGCAGCAACGAACCCAGCCGAGTGGCTAACCGCTGCAGGTGCAGATAAAGAAAGCAACGATGAACTTCGCTTGCGTATCCGCAATCAGTGGAGCGCGGTTGCTAAATGGCACATTGATGCGGCTTACCGCTCACTGTTAACGAGTCGTGCAGGTATTAACGATGACAACGTGTATTTCGAGCATAACGCACCACGTGGGCCAGGTACTGCCAATTCCTACATTTTGCTTGATACGGGTGAACCATCACCAGAAATGCTTGTTGATTTGAATGCCTATATTCGTGAGCAAGGGCAACACGGCCATGGTGATGATCTGCAGGTGATGGCGATGCCAGAAACACAAGCCAATATTGTTTGCCGCGTGTGGCCGATTCGCTCACTCACGATGGATGAGCGCACCCAGTTGAAAGCAGCAGTTGAGAAGTTCATTGGTGCGGCATTCCGCGAGAACACCGATTATTCGCCAACAGTAACCAATCCGGTATTGCGCTTTAGTTTCTCCAAGTTGGGCCAAGAGCTACACGGTCAGTTTGCACAGATTGAATCACTCGAATTTGATAACGCCGACATCATTAACAACCTAACCGTGCCACGCATCCAGACGTTGGAGGTATCCATTGAAAATACCTGAGATAAACCTTCGTTACTGGATGGGTAGAGGCGAACTCGCTAAGTTCGCCCGAGCCATGCGCAAGTATTGGGAGCATGTGAAAGCTGCGTTTGAGATGCCGCTGCAACAACATGACCCACTCACCGCGCCAATGGCTTTGGTCAATATCCTGGCTTGGCAACGTGGTGTAGTAAAGCTCGGCCAAGAGCCCGAAGAACTGTTTCGAATCCGTGTGGCTCATGCTTACGGGTTTTCTCGTGATGCAGGTTCGGTGTCTGGTTGGGAAGACATGTTCGATAAGCTTGGTTATCCGCACATTGCTCAAGATGAAAGGTTAGTGAATGTCGATTGGGATGTGATCAGCCTGAAAATTCGAGACGGTGATTTAACCAACGTCCCGAAGTTATTAGACACAGTCGTACGTCAATACGGGCGTACCTGTCGCCGTTATCAATACACCAGTTATGTCGAAATGCCGTTGGCCGCGCGAAGCAAGAATGTCGAAGCGCAATATTCAGCGTCACACGTTAAGACACGACTAAACGTTGGTATGTTACCGAGTGTGCTCAATGTCGATTGTGAATATTACCAAGCCACAGTGAAGGGCTAAGGAATCAATAAAAATGGCAAATACCACCGATAAGTCAATTTTAACCGCCGCAGGTAAAGCACTGTTGGCGCAACTCAATGCCGAAGAAAAGCCGCTGATCATCGACAAGATGATTTTTGCCAATGTGCCGAATCGCCCAGAGTTCCCACAGCCAGATGATGTGGTACCCACTGATCATGTTGTTCACCAAGAAGGTGTCGAACAGCGTGGTCGCCTCTCTGCAGACTCGGTAATTTACAGCACGACATTGACCAGTGACGTTGGCCCATTCGAATTTAACTGGACAGGTGCGTACTGCTCTGAATATGGCGTATTGGTCACAATCGACCATCATGCATTAACACCAAAGTCAGCCGACGAACCAGGTGTTGCAGGTAATACCTTGGTGCGCTCTGTCGTACTTGAGTACAAAGACATTGCTGAAATCACCAACATCACCGTGGACGCTTCATCATGGCAGTACAACGCAACGCCACGCATGAAGAAAATGGACGATGATGCCGCCCAAGCCATCATCGACCAGAACGGCAAAGATTGGTTTATCGAAGACGGTTTCTTGGTAACGCCTCAAGCGAGCGCGTTCAACATCAAGGCGGGTGCCGGCTATGTGTCGGGCAACCGTGTCACGCTCGAATTTGATCGCAATGTTCAGGTACCTAACAAGCCATCATTCATCTACGTAGACGCACACCGCGAAGGAACGCCAATAGGTGAGCAAGTCACCCTGTTAGATTTCGTTATTACTGCAGAAGAGAAAGACGACTACATCGATGCCAATGGCGTGAAGCACTTTGTTTGTAAGATAGCTCAAGTGTTGGCTGATGGTTCGGTTAGTGATTTGCGGCCAGAGGGTGAGAGCGCGAGTCGAAATTGGACTCAGCAAAATACAGTTATCTCTGTAGATACGTTTGCAGATGCTTTCAATAGTAGAATTAAGGCTAAACGCCTCAGAACGAATTACCATACAAACTTTGGTACAGGCGCATCTGAGTATTTATATATTGATACGGATACAACGAAAAAGTCTCAAGGTGATGAGTATGAATTTTGGAATGAATCCGGACATCATTATAGACTTAACCATAACCGAACAGTTTCAATCGAGCAGTTCGGTGCCGTAGATGATAGTGACATTATGCCTGTTTTGGCTAAAGTGCTGCCGTTATTTAAACAGGGCGTATTGCGGATTAAGTCAGAGGGCGGCGATTATCGTTTGGCGCCAGGTAATGTCACAGTTGAAGACTTTTCATCATCAGAGCTTGACTTTAGAAAGGCTAATTTACGGATTGATGAAAGCTTAGACAAATCATCAAGGATCTCATTTGTTAATCCTACTTCTTTAGAAATAAAACTTAATGAAGTGGATTATGAAGGGAAATTTTCACACCGTCTGTTTTATATTTCCAACCCTCTTCGTTTGCGTGTCAGGGTTTACGATGAGATAAAAAATGCATGTTACCCATCACCAGATTATGTCGTAGACAATTTGTCAGCGTTTATGATTGTTGGTGGTGGTGTTGATATTCGTATCAAGTTCACTGAGTTCTTCAATATGTACCATAAAAATTATGATGGTACTTTGGTTGATCGTGCAGGAACAGGCGGTGAGCATTTAGGACGCTGTATCAGCGTTCACAAAACCCAAGGCGTTGCCTCTAAACGCTTGAAACTGTCAGGTGGTGCAGTCACAGAATGTCGAACTCCGTTTGTTTTTGATGGTTGTGACAATCTGACGGCTAACTCTATTGATTTCACTCAGTTAAGCGATAATGCCATTTATGACCTTGGTTGTAATAATACCGTTTATGATGACATGACTTTTGTTGACTGCCAGGACGAAGGTATTGTTTTCAATGGCGTAAATAAAAAGTTCACATCTTTGCGTTTTTACAACGTAATAAATAAATGTATGGCCATTAGTGGCTCGATTAAGGCTGTCGTTGTTGATAATTGCTCGTTCCGAGCGAATGTTGGAGATATGCCGCTTAATGCGATTAAGACGAGGGTTGAAGTTGAGGCTCAGTCATCTGATCTGACTGTATCAAATTGCTATTTTGAGGGGCGAATAGACTATGCGGTCAACTACCTTAAAAATATCGATAAAATCTCATTTAACAATAAGTGCAGGTTTAAAATTGAAGACAATACCAACGGTAGAGTAATTGCTACATTTGGCAATGTGAATTTACTTGAAATTGGTAACTGTGATTTTGATATAACAGGTTCGGTGAGTCACTATCAAGCGGTGCAAGTGACAGGTAGTACGAAGCTTCGTACTTACGATAATGAAGGCCTACTTGAGAGCTACCTAAGCTATCCTGATGGCGCAAAATTACCCGTTGAGTTTAGAGATAAGAATAATGTAGACCCATCATTGTTCACTACGGTTGAAGAACATAAAGGGAACATGCATCTCGTAGCTCCAATTACTGACGGTCTTGAAGGGCGTGGATATGCAATATCTTTTGCGTTTGATGCTAACGTAAATAGCCATGATGAAATCAAGACAGGTGGTTTCCTTCGTGTAGTCAAATCTGACTCAAATAATGTTGAGGCAGACTGTCGGTTTGAGTTTTGGTCAGCGAAAAGTGATAAAACGGGGTACCAGTTAATAGGTGTAATCGACAACGCAAACCCATTGTTGCCACAATCATAATTGGATGAATGATGCTAACCCTAAACGGAACTCAACTCCCACTAAAGAACTTACGCATTAGCGTTCGTCAGCAATTGGCTGGACAAGACATGTCCGGCCAAACTTCGGCGACCGACCAAGCGGAGACGGGCAGCAAGGGCAAAATACTCACGGTGAAAGGGGTGGTCCCTTTTACCAAAAGCCAGCTATTAACCAATCTGTTCAGCATGGCAGAAGCACAAGACAACGATGCTCGCCAAATCTACCGCATCAGTAACAAAACGGCAGAAGCCTTGAAAATTCGCCAGGTAAAATTTCAAGGCGCTGTTCGTGCAGATGAGCAAGATTCTCACAGGCAATGGAGCGTTTCATTTGAACTGGTAGAGCATCTTTCGGTACCAGAACGAGTCGAACAACGCCAACCTGACAAACCTGCCGCACAGCAAAAAGTGCAGGGCGTAAAAACGTCCGTTGAAACCGGACAAACCGAAGACATGCCACCCGATACACAAGTGGAACTGACAGGTGTGATGAAAGTGCTGAAAAGCGTGGATAACGCACTGGCGTAAACGAGGGTTAACTATGACCATTAACAATAAGTTTCTTTGCCGTGCGTATGTGGGCAAGCATAAAACCAAAGTCAAAAGTCACCGCATCGTTTTCAGTCACAATACACCGGGTCGATGTGAGCTGTCGGTTGCAGGTAACCCAGAGCCCAACACGCTCATTGCAATTGATTTAGGATGGGGGGATGACATAACGCGCGTCTTTCTTGGTTACATCGAGCGCGTACAACCTTCTGAAAAAGGGTGGTCAACCGTGT